>NZ_JAUBUI010000017.1:0-91737 GCF_036705385.1 Microcoleus sp. B3-A4
ACTACAAAAAACTACAGAGAAAATTATTCATATAAGTGTAGCATATTTTGGGTTAAAGTTAAGATGCGTTTACCCTGGCATCTTGCCCCTTTTCTTATTATTAGTCAGGGCGGGCAAGATGCCCAACCCCTACTCCCCACAATCAACTTGATGTATGGACTTCAACCACTAGAATAAATCCCTCTTTCTTGCAGTTGCTGCATAAAAAACTCTTCCAAACTAGGCTTAGCCAAATTCATCCCAATTAGCTGCCCTCCCGTACCGCTCAGACTAGAAAGAAACTCCTTCGGATCGCCCTGCAAATGACCGTACCACAAATCATTATCCACTTCCATATCCGGTATCCATTTTTTCAGGATATTCAAGTGGCCGCCCCTACCTTCAACCCGGTAAGTTTCAGTATTACCCAATAGTTCGTCGATCGCACCAATGCAGATTAACTCACCCTTCGCCAAAATAGCCACTCGATCGCAAATCTTCTCCACATCTGACAATATATGAGAATTAAAAAAAATTGTTTTTCCTTGATTTTTCAGCGATAAAATTATCTCCCGCATCTGATAGCGTCCCATCGGATCTAAACCCGACATCGGCTCATCCAAAAATACCACATCTGGATTGTTAATCAAAGCTTGAGCCATGCCGATCCGTTGCAGCATTCCCTTAGAATACTGGCGCAACTGTTTTTTAATTGCCGCCGATTTAGATAGCCCAACTAAGTCTAGCAAATTCGGAATTCGCTGTCGCTGAATTGAGGGGGGAATTTCAAACAAGCCCGCCGCAAATTGCAAGAATTCCCAGCCGGTGAGATAATCGTAAAAATAGGGATTTTCTGGCAAATAGCCGACTCGCTGCTTCACGGTGCGATCGCCCAAAGGCTTCCCCAACAGCAGCGCCCGCCCAGAAGTGGGGCGCACTATACCCAGCAAAGTTTTCAACAGCGTAGTTTTCCCCGCTCCATTTTGCCCTAACAACCCGAAAGTTTCGCCCTCAGAGACAGTCAGAGTGCAATTTTTGAGCGATTCAATTTTTTCATTCATCCAGAAGCCGGTACGGTAGAACTTCCCCAGATTAAATGTTTCCACCACTGGGGTAGCTCCGGGCATCTCGGTGAAAGTTGGCGCATCTATAAGAGGTTCCATTTTTGTCAGAGAAATAACTAGCACCTGATTATATTCTATTGCATAAGTTAAGTAATAATTGCTGTTTTTAATGTTAAACTAATATTAGCTGTACTTAAAATTGGCAGAATATGGATCGTTCAAAAATTATTGCTATTATCACTGGGGTGATTTCTATAATTTTAGCAGTTGCCTACCTGCTGCTCGTCACCCTCCTCGACTTCCGAGGCGAAATGCTGCCCGCACCTCAAAGTCAGTTGCCAGTCTCCATGCCACTTCAGCAATTAGGCACGGCTAACCCGACTTTGCGAGTACATTAGTTATTGGTTATTGGTTATTGGTTATTAATCATTGCAATAGCAACTAACAACTAACAACCAACAACTGCCAACTAACAACTAACAACTAACTAATAAACATGAATTGCTTTCATCATGTGATAGGCAACTAGCAACTGCGTCAAAGCTAGCGGATAACTTTGCAAAACTTCACCAGTGGTGCCGATCAGTTTGCCAATTTCCGGGTTGCCTTGGGCGGTGCAAAATCCCCGCAGGTGTGGCAACTCGCTGCACAAGAGCATTTCCAGTTCGTTTACTTGATCGCTGGTAGCGTGCGAGTCTACTTCCAAAACGTCAACAGGTTTGCCCATATCCCGATCGAGTCCCAAGCGAATTGCAGGTTTAAAGCTCTCGCTGCCTCGACCTAAAATTTCAGTAAAATCAGGGTGAGGAATTGTCGGCCTGAGAACTAAACGGACGCTCAAATTCGATTCATTGTCCGCTTCTGGCGGGTAAAAACTAACTACAACGTCGGCCGATTTGCGCTGAGGGCGAATGAAGTCTTCAGAGTCCGGTTCCCGTTTTTTTATTTCTGCAAGCACCTGTTCTTCAGTATAGCCGCGCTTCATAATATCGCGCTTAACTTTCCACTGAGTTCGCAACTCTTCGGGAGGAGCCAGATACACTTTTACGTCGTAAGAATCGCGGATTGTTCGAGTTGCGTAACCCAGCAAACCTTCAACTATTACAAATTTGCTGGGCTTGATATATTCCGGCGGGTCGAATGTACCTGTCGTGTGGTTGTAGATGGGTTTGAGAATTGCTTGTCCGGTACGCAGCAGGCTGAGGTGCTGCTGCATGATGTCGAGGTAATTGCAGTCGGGATGCAATGCTGTGATTCCGATTTCGGCCCGCTGCTTTCTGTCGTAGCGATGATAGTCGTCAGTGCAAATCACAGTAACATTTTCTGGCCCCAATACTTGGGCAATTCCCCGCGTCAGGGTGGTTTTGCCCGCTGCGCTGTCTCCGACAATACCGAGAATAATTGGTCGATCGCTCATTGTTTTTACCCGGACGCACAATAGCAAATTTTGTTGTCAATCTTAAATAGTATCAAAATTGTGTTCGATCCGATCGCTCGGTTTGACTTTATCCCCCCGGAGTCTTCCCCACGTGTAAAATTATTGTTATATTTCTTAATATAATGCGGCACCGCAGACTCAGGGAGCATCTGATTAAAAAATCACGCCAATTTATCAACCCCCCAAGATGTCGAGCGTACTTTTGAATCCAGCTATTGTCACAATTTCGGAAAAATTATCTCTGCAAAGTGTCTCGCTAGTCTGTTTCGTAGTGCAAATTGCAGCAGAGGTGGAGTTCGTATGATATTTGTGGTTTCAAAACCGGCAACAAGCAGTGCATCAACTTGCCCATCACTCAATCGACGCGAAGGTCGATTAAATTTACGCGCAATATGAAGTTTTAGCCCCAGCTTTCGCTGTTTTGAAAAATTAGTATAATAAATTTGAGTTCAGGAGGCAATCAGGCCCTCATAAACCTGTTTTTTTCCTCTTGCTAGCCTTCGGCAATGCGTCTTTCCGGGGAAAAAAATAGGTTGGGACGCACCCGTGCGTAATTTATAAATTCAAACAAATTTTAAGTTTACCTAAGCCCGTAGCAAGCCGATGAATCAACCATCTTCAGAAAAATTAAGGGGCAGTATTTTAATTGTGGACGACAGTCTTAACAATTTATTGTTACTGGAGCTGATCTTATCGAGGAAAGGCTATAAAGTAGAAGCTGCATCGAGCGGTCAACTGGGACTCGATTCTGTGGATTTGGCTCAGCCTGACTTGATTTTGCTGGATATTATGATGCCCGATATGGATGGCTATGAAGTTTGCAGTCGCTTGAAAGCGAGCGCTAGCACTCGTGGCATTCCCATTATTTTTCTGAGTGCTGTGCTAGAAGCTTCTGAGAAGGTGAAAGCCTTTAATTCTGGCGGGGCGGACTACATTACTAAACCTTTTCAACCTGTAGAGGTGGTAGCTAGGGTAGAAAATCAGTTGCGGCTGCGGGAACTAGAGTTGCAACTGAGGGATAAGAATCTGATGTTGCAGCAGGAAATCGCCTCTCGGGAACAGGCTGAAATGGAAACGCGGTTGCTGTTGGAAACAACCAAGTCTCAGAAAGAAAAAATTGAAGAATTGCTATTAAATATTTTGCCGAAACCGATTGCAAAGTGCTTGCAGGAGAGACAAAGCATAATTGCTGACAGCTTTTCGGATGTCAGCGTTTTATTCGCCGATTTGGTGGGATTTACGAATTTTGCATCTCAAACAAGCGCGGCAGAAACAGTGAAAGTTCTGAATCAAATTTTTAGTCAATTTGACGAGTTGTCGTTACGGCACGGTTTGGAGAAAATCAAAACTATGGGTGACGCTTACATGGTAGTGGGTGGTTTGCCCGAACCCCAGGAAAATCACGCTTTTGCGATCGCCCAAATGGCACTGGATATGCAGGCTGCTGTCGCTAGCTTCAATGTCGAAAACAATCACAACTTTAGTCTCCGCATTGGAATAAATATTGGTGGGGTGGTGGCAGGAGTCATTGGTTTAACTAAATTTAGTTACGATTTGTGGGGGGACACAGTAAATGTTGCTCAGCGGATGGAATCAAACGGTATTGCGGGGGAAATTCAGGTGACTCCTGCGGTTTACGATCGTTTAAAAGATAAATTTTTGTTTAAAAGGCGCGGTGCTGTTGAGATTAAAGGTAAAGGAGAAATGATGGTTTATTTGTTGGTAGGGCGAAATTAGTTATTAGTCAGTTGTGAGTTGTCAGTTGACAATGCCCAATGCCCAATTCCCCGTTCCCAATGCCCAATTCCCAATTACCACTCATCGTTGCGTTTGTTGCTGTAAGTTTCCCAGTCGTCTTGTTGCGGCTGCTGATACAAAGGTTCTGGTTCTATTTCTGATTCCAATTCGGCGGACATTTCTAATTCGGGTTCCGATTCCTGCTGATAAATATTCAGAGGTTCGACAACGCGGGCGATCGCATCTTTGACAAATGCTTTGACAAACTCGTCTTTTCTATTTAACTGAAACTGCCTTTGCACAACTTCGGCGATGCCGCCGTCGCCCCAATCTTGGTCGTGGCGGAAATATTCAATAAAACTTTTACCCGCAATTCTGGTTAAATAAGCCGCACTGACGGCTTGAATTGCTTTGCCCAGTACAAACCCGGCTACGCTCAACTGCAGCGCCCTTGACACTACTTGAATTACGCCTTCAACTATTCCCAAACTTGCTAGGGTTTTTGCTAAAGACAATGCCAATTCTTTCGCGCGATCGATATTTAACTCGCAGCCGTAAATCTTGGCAATTTCTACTACCATTTGAGCGTTAACTGCTGCTGTCGCTAACAAATCCACAACTGGCAAAGGCGTGACAGCAATTACTCCGGCTCCGATCCACTGAAATCGCTCTACTGCCTTATCAGCTTGCCGCCTTCTTTGAGCATCAATTAACTTGCGCGCTTGGTCTCCCAAGTGCTGAGATTGCAGCAAAATATTGTCCGCAATTAAGTCTTCGCCTTCAGCTCGCAAAATCGCAGCGACGCGCCGAATTAATGGCATAATATCCGGGTCGGGCTGAAAAATTGTGCCGTCTTCTAGTACAACTTTTTGCGGATTGGCGCTAATAGCGACTACATCCATTGCTGATACAAAACCTTTGACTCGCTGCCGCAGCCGATCGAGAATTTCATCTCTGTCGGTGTCGGGATAAAGGTCAACTTTATTAAAAACCACGATCGACCTTTTGCCAATTTCCGCCAAAGTCCGCAGCGGTTCGTACTCGGATTTTCGCAAATCGCCGTCCAAAACAAATAAGATCAAATCTGCCCTCGCCGCCAACTGCCTCGCCAATTCCTCTCTGTAAGTCCCCGCAACTCCCGCTTCCAAGATGCCTGGGGTATCGGTAATTGCTAATTCTCGATCGATTCCTTTCAATTTCAGAGTGTAAGTTTCCCCAACTTCGGTAGTTCCCATCGGCGCGCCCACCTGTCCCGCCATCCGCCCCACCAGCGCATTCACAGCGGAAGTTTTGCCCGCAGAACCGGTGCCGAAAACAACTACTCGAACGCTGCCCCTAGCCATGCTAGCTTCAATTTCGCGGGCTCTCAACAGCAAAGCTTGCCGCGCTACTTCATCTTGAATGCGATCGACTTGTTGCCTGATTGCTTTAAGATTTTCCGAAGCTGCTTCACTTTTTACAACAGGAACCTTCGGAGTAATCGGCCGTTTTCCCTTAACTTTCTGAGGGCGTTGCAGCAGCCTAAAATAGTAAACCAGCGCAAAAATTAGGGTTCCCAAAAGTACAATTATCAGGAAAATCAGCAAATTAGCCAGCAGCGGAGAAGCAGACCACGCAACTTGACTGTAAAGCCCTGTTAAGGAACTCACCAGCCCAATAATCAGCCCCAGGGCGAGGCAGAAAGCAGCAATTAAGGTTAACAGGCGCGGCAAAGGCATGAGGGGAGTGGCAAATAAAAGGGTTATGCTTTGATTTTTACATTACGCCGATCGTCATCAGTCATTGCAAATCTAAAATCTAAAATGGCGAAGCGCCCGATCGTACTGCGCGAACCCGCAAATCCCGATTCTGTCGCACTGCGGGCGCGATTTGCGGGGTTTTAGCGGTAGCGGGTGCAGATGGAGTGCGATCGCGCCCGAGCCTGCAATTGTAGCTTGCACGAGAACTAAGTAAGTCGGTGGGAAAATTCGCCAGTATGTAACAAAAGATTAAGTAGGGTGAATCGAGTTAAATTTAATAGGTTGTGTAAGGTTGTGTACGGTTTTTTCTTTACCTTCTACCCCATGAATTACCCCAGAAGCAAGCTCTAATTCGGAGTCAAATATTTGCCCTGCTCGTTCATCTTTTTTGATGTGTTGCCACTCCCATGCAAACCAAATTTATTCCTTCTCATTTTCCCTAACGATGCCACCGGACTTGATATAATATCATTTCCCGTTACACTCCTTATGATGTTGACTGTTGACGCCGTGAACAGTCAACAGTCACCAGTCAACAGTCAACAGTGAACTCGAATTTACTATTCCGATGCTAACGGATTTGATATAAAAACTCATGCTAATTGCCGACAATCGGCAGAGTGAGATGTACCGTTGTTTCCTTTTGATAGATACTGGTAATTGAGAACTCTCCTCCTGCCAGTTCGACAATTTTCTGGACAATTTTTAAGCCGATACCGGTGCCCTGTTGCTCATACTTTTTGCGCTCAAACTGCATGAAGGCACCAATTTTAGCAATTTGCTCTTCTGTCATGCCCTGCCCCGAGTCTTGTACAGATAAATGCAGCATCTCCCCTAGGACTTGACTACTAACTTGAATGGTTGTCTCTGGTGGGGAGAATTTCAGTGCATTATCAATTAATTCATAGAGCAGCCTTGATAGATATCGCTCTGATAGAGCGATCTCCGCTTCCTCAAGAGTTAACAACAGATCGTTGCTACGGTTGACCTTCTGAGCCTGGTATTTCAACTCGGCTTCAATGGCGGAAGCTGAAAATTGAGTCCGGGCAGATTCGAGCTTGTGCTGTTGACTTGCCGATAGTTCTAACCCTAAATAAATCAGGAATTTTTTCGTTAATGTTTCTAGGCGACGGGCAGAGTCATGTGCCCAGCCTAATATCTCCCGGATTTGGGCGATCTCCATGTCTTCCATCTCGTCCTTGAGCCACGCGATCGTGCCTAAGATGCCATTGAGGGGCGTATTCAGTTCGTGGGATAGAGTAGAAGCTAAGTTGCCACGCAACTCATTGAGGGTGCTGTCCAAGAGATTGATGGTATTTTCTTGGATGTGGTATAAGTTCTGGATATTATCATACTGTTGCTTGATTCTGAGCATTGAATGCACGCGAGCACGCAGTTCAATAGCATTTACAGGTTTACTGATGAAGTCGTCAGCACCGGCAGTTAGACAGTTGGCAAGGTCTGATTTTGAGCTTAATGCTGTCACCATAATGATGGGAACGGCTTGCCATTTTGACATGGCTTTGATTTGCCGACAAATCTCGATGCCGTCTATTCCCGGCATCATCACATCCAGCAAAATAAGATCCGGATCAAATATCTCCAGGGATGCGATCGCTTCTTGCCCGCTGGCAGCATAATGCAATTGATAATCCTGTTCTGATAACAGGGTTTCAATCACATCAAAGTTATCCGGCTCATCATCAACAATTAAGATAGAGAATTGAGACATAATCACCCGTTCAACAATGTAAAAAATTTTATGACTTCACGTGATAGCCATCAGCTAGGCTGCCAAAGTGATTTCAAAAATGGCTCCTTGGGGTTGGTTATTTCTTACACAAATGTCACCCCCATGTGCTTCAACTACCATTTTGCAGAAAGCTAAACCCAACCCTATTTGAGAAACCTCCGACATCAGATTTCCAATCTCGTATTTCTCAAAAATCTTGTGCCGCAATGTATCAGGAACACCCGGCCCCGAGTCGATAACCTGGATTTTGGCGTTGCCCGATGTGGGGAATTCTACATTCACTATGACTTGACTATTGCGTGGGGAAAACTTAATAGCATTCGAGAGGAGATTATCCAGCGTTCGATGTATCATGGTGGCATCAACCGAGACTTTCCTACTGGTTTCTTCGGGTAATTGAGCGACCAGCGACTGATTTTTTTTAGCAGCGATAGCTTCAAAGCTTGATATGGCAGAGTTCACGAGTTGGGACAAATCGACCTCTGTGTAATTGAGACGATTTTTACCGGATTCTAGTAAAGCAATTTGCAATAAATCATCAATTAATAGCTGTATTGCTTGTGCTGAAGAGTAAAGTCGAGCCAGTTGAGTTTGTAGTTTTTCTCTAGGATACTCTATGCTTTTTAGGAGTTCCAAGCCAAGCAAGATACCAGCCAGGGGATTGCGTAAATCGTGGACTACCATTTTAACCATATCTTCCCGCAATTTGAGTAAGCTTTGCAGGTCGTCATACTGGTGCTTAATTCGCAGCATAGAGTGAATTCGGGCACGCAGTTCAATACCATTTACAGGTTTACTAATGAAGTCGTCAGCGCCGGCCGTGAGACAATGGGCAAGGTCGGATTTTGAGTTTAATGCTGTCACCATAATGATGGGAACGGCTTGCCATTTTGGCATGGCTTTGATTTGCCGACAAACTTCGATGCCATCTATTCCTGGCATCATCACATCCAGCAAAATAAGATCGGCCTCAAATATGTCGAGGGATGCGATCGCTTCTTGCCCGCTGGCAGCGTAATGCAATTGATAGTCTTGCTCGCTCAAGAGGGTTTCAATTACATCAAAATTATTGGGATCGTCGTCAATGACTAAAACGGATGGTCTGTTCACGGGTTATCTTTACTTAGAAGCTAAAAGTTGTTGAATAGTGCTTGCCAATTGCTTCAGCTTGACGGGTTTGGTGAGGTAATCATTGGCTCCGGCGGCAAGACAACGATCGCGATCGCCCGTCATGGCTAAGGCAGTTAGGGCAACGATCGGCAGATCGACTAAGTTTGGATCGCTGCGAATACGCTGCATAGCTTCTAGACCATCCATACCGGGCATTTGAATGTCCATCAAAATTAGATTGGGGTTTTCAGACTTTGCCAGGGCGATCGCCTCTTCTCCATTCTTAGCCAAGAGAATGCGATAGCCTTTAGCTTTCAAGTAGCTCGAAATCGTAGTGATATTGGCTTCGTTATCTTCCGCCAGCAAGATTAAGGGAGAGGCTCCCCCTTCGGGCTCGCTGGGTTCGATGCGGGGCTCTGTCTGGGATTCGAGGTCAGGAGGAGAAGATGGCGCACAAGCAGTGCAGGGAAGGTCGATCGTGAAGCAACTTCCTACACCCACAGTGCTGGTGAGCCCCACCTGCCCGCCGTGGAGTTCGACGATGCGTTTCACCAGGGCAAGCCCCAAGCCAGTGCCTGTATATTGACGATTCAGGGCGCCATCGATTTGGATAAAGGGCTGAAACAGTTTGTTGATATGTTCTGGGGCAATACCAATACCTGTATCGATGACGGCAATTCGCAGAGTCTCTTTGACCAAAAAATGGGGTGGGGAATCGGCAGAACCTGGGTCGGCAGGGCGCTGTTGACCGCTGACTTCTAGGGTTATGCGTCCTCCGTTAGGAGTGAATTTGACAGCGTTATTGAGCAGGTTGATCAAGACTTGGCGCATCCGCCGTTCATCAATCAATAATTCGGGCAGATTGAGTTGCACTTTAATCTCTAGTTGGATGCGTTTTTGCAGGGCTTGTTGTTTGATAAATGCCAGACTGGATTGACAGAGATTATTGATTGAAACTGGGGTGCAATCGAGCTCCATTTGACCCGATTCAATTTTGGCGACATCCAAAATGTCGTTGATTAACTCTAGTAAGTGAGAGCTACTCCGCTCGATGGTTTGTAAAGCTTTGATTTGTTGTTCGTTGATGATGCCAAAGACTTGCTCTTGTAGCCCCTCGCTCATGCCCAGAATGGCGTTGAGGGGGGTGCGGAGTTCGTGGCTCATGTTGGCAAGGAATTCGTCTTTGAGACGGGTAGCACGGGCCAGTTCTTCGTTAGAGGCTCCCAGTTGTTGGTTGCGCTCGGTGAGTTGCTGCTGGGCTTGTTGTCGTTCTGTGAGTTCTTGCTGCAACTGCTTAAATAGGCTAGCTTGTTGAATTGCGATCGCCAACTGGTTGGCAATTTGTTGCAGGAGTTGCGCTTCAGACTCTTGCCATACTCGTTTTTCTCGACAGGCATGGACGACTAACACCCCCCAGAGCTTATTGGTTTGCCCAGGGGCAACCCATCTATGGCTTTCGCTGCTTCGGACTTCTTGCAGGATAGGTGCAACCATTTTGGACTGGACTTGACCAGCGGTTGCGTATTCCACCAAGCAATCAGTCCAGATATCCGTCATTACATCGGGGACGATGCGGGGCTTACCCTGCCAGTACCGGTTGAGGATTTCTGGAGACCACTGTTCGCCCTCCCAGTGATGGCCTTTGAGCGCGGGGAACTCGCTAGACACAGCTTCTTCAACAATTTGACTTCTGCCATCGCCAAATAGCCGGAACACGATGATCCGATCGCCTTGCAAGATTTCTTTGACTTGTGGTATCACAGTCGCCAAAATTTGGTTAATATCCAACGATTCGCGAATTTGCTGTGCTATCGCTCCCAAAGTTCGCTGCCGTTTCAGTTGTAAAGCGATCGCGTTTTCTGTTTGCTTGCGGATAGCCAGTTCTGATTGTACCTGTTCGTAGAGGTAAGATTGCTGAATTGCGATCGCTAATTGGTTAGCAATTTGTTTAAGTAAATTGATTTCCCAGTCTTCCCACTGGCGCGGACGATCGCATTGATGAACAATCAGCAACCCCCAGAGGGTTTGATTCTGAATAATTGGAACTACGAGTTTGGCTCTGACCTCGATGTCTGCGAGGAATTCAGCCAAGCAGGGTACGATTGACTCGTTTTCATCTTCGCTATCGTTGAGGGCATAAACTCTTCCTTGGAGATAGCGCTGGTAGTTCTCTTCGGGGAAAACCTCTTCTGGGAAGAGGATATCCAGGAGCTTAAGCCTATTTGGCGAAACAGATTCAGCAATGGCAGCCCCCGTCCCTTCAGGAAAAACTCGATAAACCAGCGTTCGGTCTGGTTGCAAGACCTGATGGATTTCCTCAACAGTGCTATTGAGAATCTCGTCGAGATGCAGAGACGATCGCATCCGTTTAGTAATCGCTCCCAGCAAACGTTCCAGGTCTGTTCGTTGTCGCACTTTCTCTTCGGCTTCTTTGCGATCGGTGATATCCTGAAACGTGCCTACCAGACCAATAACATTATCTGAGCAGTCTCGCAGGGGAGCCTTGTGGGTTTCGATAAATAGTGCTTTACCATTGGGTAGGGTTAGCGTTTCTTCGATCCCTAATATAGATTCACCCGTTTCTACTAACCACCGATCCATCGCACAATAGCTGCTCACCTCGACTTTTTTCGGGCAAATATCTAAATCTGTTTTACCTATAATTTCGGTCGTAGATGGCAAGCTTAGAGTTTTGGCAAACTTCTGATTGCATCCTAAAAAAACAGACTCTCTATTCTTCCAAAACACGGCGAGCGGGATGGTATCGAGTACCGTTTGCAGAAACTGCTGAGATTCCTGCAAAGCCTTCTGGGCCTGTTTGCGATCGGTGATGTCTACTAATACACAAATAGTTTGATCCTCTGAGCCTGGAAGAAGTGCGGCTCCGAGCAGGACAGCAATCCGGCTGCCATCCTTACGGTAGTATTCCTTTTCCAAGGACTCGATCTCGCCTTCCAGTCTCAGGCGATCGAGCGCTATAAAATCAGCGGGGAGATATTCGGGGGGGGTCATGGCATCCCAATGAATCATCCCAGCATTTAGTTCCTCCCTAGTGTAGCCAACCATCTGTAAGAAGCGATCGTTGGCCTCGGTAATGTTCCCCTGAAAATCGGCAAACATCATGCCGCTCACACAGGAATCAAACACCCGGCGGAAGCGCATTTCACTGCTTTCCCTGGCGAGTTCAGCTTCTTTGCGATCGCTGATATCCGATAAAATTCCCTGGATGCTAATCAATTCCCCTTCAGCATTTATAACGGGTGTGGCGCTGCTTCTCACCCAGACATAATTGCCATTTCGGTGGCGGTGTCGGAACTCATAATCACTTGACTTTTTACCGAATTTGATATTCTCCTGATAACCAGTAACCACCAAAGGGCGATCCTCTGGATGCACCAGAGATATAAACGACTTACCAATCCATGCACCCTCCTCCCAGCCAAACATCGTCTTGAATTGCGGTGACAAATAAGTGAGTAGGCCATCGGGTTCACATGACCAGATCAAATCATTAGCCCCTTCTACCAGCCGTCGGAATTTAGCTTCACTCTCTGCTAATTCGGCTTCGATCTGTTTGCGATCGCTGATATCCCGGCATACACAAATCAATAATCCATCGTCTGTGAGGGTGAGGGATAGCCCTTCGGCAAAGGTAGAACCATCTTTGCGCTTGGCGATCGCCTCTCCCTCCCAAGGGCGATCGCGCCCCAGCATCGGCAAGACTTCCCGCTCAAACCGTTCTACCTCGTGTTGGGGATACAAAAGTTGCCAGGTTTTGCCCAGCAGTTCTTGAGAATGTTCGTAGCCAAACAGTTCTAGATGGGCTTGATTCACATAGAGGTAGGTATCTCCTTGGATAATCCCAATGCCGTCGATCGCCGCCTCAATTGCCGCCAGTTGTCTTTTTAGGGTTTCTTCCGTTTGTTTGACATCGCTAATATCCGCAAAATAGCCAACAATCTCGGTTGGGCGACCTTGTTCATCTCGCACCAGGCGCAGTGCATCCCGTATCCAAACGTAGTGACCATCGCGATGCAAAAATCGATATTCATGCTGATGAGTGTCGTACTCAAAGAGAGCCGATAGATGTGTAAAAACTATAGGGGCATCTTCTGGGTGAATATGGTTAACCCAGAAGGCTGATTCCGAGAGAAATTCTTGTGGTTTGTAGCCCAAAATGGCTTCAATATTTTTGCTCATGAAGGTTGCTGCATAGTCGCCATAGGGCTTACAGCTATAGATCGTGGCGGGACTGGATGCCAGAAGAAATTCGAGGCGTTCTTTCAACAGGCGATTTTCTCGCTCTGTCTGTTGGCGATGGGTAATGTCTTGGATCAGGGCCAGCGAATAGAGATGTCCATCATCACACGATAGGACAGAGGTCGAAATGGAGATAGTGCGCCGCTGTCCATCTTGACGCTGGATTTCCCTTTCCACAGCGATCGGCTGCATCTGTCTAAAGTTGGCGATCGCCTGTTCTCGATCTTCTACATTCGGGTACAAGCTTTGATACCACCCCAGACGGTTAATTTCTTCTAAGGTGTAACTCGTAATCTCTTGCATTTGCTGATTCCAGACTGTGAAGCGGACAAAGGGAAACTCCTCAACTGGATGGAAAACGCACAGCCCTTCTGCCATGTTTTCTACAATTTGTTGACGGAAAGTATTTTCCTGCTGAAGCGTTGCTTCGGCCAACTTGCGATCGGTAATGTCGAAGCCAATGGCTAGATACTGAAAAGGTCGCCCTTGTTCGTCCAAAAAGGGGACGAGGGTGGTGGCAACCCAGTACAGGCTACCGTTTTTTGCGCGATAGCAAATTTCACCGCGCCAAATCAGACTGCTGTTAATGGTTCGCCACAAGTCTTGGAAAAAAGCAGGGGGATGATAGCCAGAGTTGACAATGCGATGGCTGTGTCCGATCAGTTCATCGCGGGAGTAGCCAGAGACTAAACAGAAGCGATCGTTGACGTAGGATATCACCCCTTCGCGATCGGTGATGACCACAATGGCAGACTGATCCAAGGCCTGTTTAAAGGCTGATAATTCTTGAATTAACTGCTGTCGTTGGAGTTCAGCCTGTTTGCGTCTGCTAATATCCAAGTTGACCCCAATCATGCTCTGGGGATTGCCTTGGGCATCTCGCAGGACCATACCAAAGGTTTTAATAAAGTGGAGGCTGCCATCGGGATGCAACACTCGAAATTCGGTATTAAATTCTGCCTGTCCTAAGACGGCTTGCTGGAGCAAGGTTTCGGTGGCGGTGCGGTCTTCGGGATGTAGCCGGTTTGCCCAAATCTCGTAAGGCAGAGGGGAATCAGATTGTTTTGTGACACCGTAAAGTTCGTACATCCGCTCATCCCAAAAGACGGTGTTCTGTACAATATCGAAGTCCCAACAGCCGATCGCCCCTGATTTGAGAGACAAGGCGAGGCGATCCGATACTTTCTGTAGTTCCACTTCTGCACGTTTGCGATCGCTAATATCTTGGGCGATGCCTAAAAAGCCGATAATTTGCTGATTGACATCCTTGAGGGTGCTGATGGATAGCGACATAGGAAATCGACAACCATCTTTGCGGATATAGCTCCACTCTTCTTCGCTGACAATACCTTGGCGTGCTTTGGCAACAAGAACCTCAAAGCCGGGGGGAATATTTTGCCCTAGTTCGGCAGATAGTGATGCTGCCCGGTCAATTACCTCATTTGCATCGTGGAAGAGTGCGGGGGAGGCTTTGCCGATGATTTCTTGAGCCGTGTAACCCAGCATCCTTTCGGCTCCAACATTAAAGGTCTGGATGATGCCAGTTGGGTCAGTGGAGATGATGGAGTAATCAGCACCATCAAGTATGGCGCGTTGCAGGCTGTTGACTTGCCAAAGCTCTTGGGTGCGTTCTTCGACTTTTGCTTCTAGCTGTTGGTTGAGTTCCTGGAGTTGTTGTTCGGCAAGTTTGCGATCGCTAATGTCTGTAGTAGTTCCTACATACCCGACAACTTGCCCGTCTGCATCCAGTTCGGGAACGGACTGCCCATATACCCAAACCACAGCACCGTCGGGATGTTGAAAGCGATATTCGAGTTGGAAAGAGCCCTTTTCTTGGAGAGATTGCTCCCATTCGGCGATGACCCAATCGCGATCGTCGGGGTGTAGCCCTTGTTGCCATCCTTCCCCGATGGCGGTTGTTGGGGTAAGTCCGCTGATGAGACACCACCAATCGTTAACATAGATGCACTTGCCCACAGCATCGGCGCGGAAAATCCCCACTGGTACCGCTTCCACTAGGCTGACGTAGCGTTCTTCGCTCTCTTGCAGGAAGGCTTCTGTTCGTTTGCGATCGCTAATGTCGGTAATGGTGCCTATATAGCCACTCGGATGTCCATTGGCATCGAGTTCGGCGACGCACTGCCCATAAACCCACGTTACCCCACCGCCGGGACGTTGAAAGCGATATTCGAGTTCAAAAGAGTGGTCTCCTTGAATGAATTGCTTCCATTGGGCGATGACCCAATCGCGATCGTCGGGGTGTACTCCTTGTTGCCATCCCTGTTGGATAGTGGCTCCTGGTGTGAGTCCGGTGAGCTGAAAGTAGCGATCGTTGACATAGGTGCATAGCCCCTCCGGAGCGGTGCGAAAAATCCCCACCGGAGCGGCTGCAGCAAGGGCGGCGTAGCGTTCTTCGCTCTCGATCAGGGTGGCTTCGATCCGCTGTCGCTTTACCAGTTCATTCTGCAATTTTTGCTGGATCATGGATTGCCCAAGGGCGATCGCCACCTGTAGAGAAACTTGTCGCAGGAGTTCGATCTCGTCAGTCGTCCAAGAGTGTGCAGTGGCTCGATAACTGGCGATCATTAATCCGCGCAGTTGTTGCTCAATCACGATCGGCACCATCAGCTTGGCACGAATATCAAACCCCACTAACATTTCCTCATGGCACTGGGTCATTTCTTCGTCGTAGATGTCGTTGATGACGCGAATTCTGCCCTGGCGATAGGGTTCAAGCCATTCTGGGCTCATGCAAGGATCGTGGGCTTCCCTATGGAGCACCGATCGCCCCGTGTCGGTAATAGCTTCCGCAATCACGGTGCCGCTATAGTCAGGCCGAAACTGGTAAATGATGACGCGATCGCACCCCAGAAGCGAGTGAATTTCGTGCACTGTAGTATGCAGAATATCTGACAAATTCAGGGAGGAGCGGATCTGTTCGGCAATGGTATTGAGAAGTTGCTCTCGATCGGCCTTTGCTTTGAGGGCGGCTGTCCGAGCTTCCACCTGCTGCTCGAGCTCAAGGTTGCGATTTGCCAGCAGCGCTACCTTTTCCGCCTCTAGGCGCACCACCTTCTCTTCCCACTTCTGAACCAGTTTGTATAGCTCCAGCGGGTTGAGGGCTTGCAGCAAACTGGTCTGGGTGACGATGCCTAATAGTTCTCCTAGCTCGCCTGTCACCGCCAACCGACGGATCGATCGCTGCTCCATGATCTGCTGCACAGTCCAGAGCGACTCCTCTGGCTTGACCTTAAAAATCGGCGTACTCATTACCGCCTCAGCTAGACAGGTTTCCAGGTTCAAGCCCAATGTCTGAAATTGCACAATATCCCGCTCGGTGAGAATCCCCACTGGAATTTGTAGCGGTTCAGTAGAGATTCCGCCCGGGTGTACAATCATCACGGAACTGACGCGATGCTCTGCCATAAGTTGAGCCATGACCAGTAGGGAAGAATCTGGCGCAGCACAAATCACTTCGCGGGTCATCACTTCTGCTACCATACGCAACCGCAGCAGGTCGATCGGTCGAGAGGTTTGGCGCAGACTTCCGTGAGTCACTAGGCCCACTAGGCGATCGAGTTCGTCCAGGATGGGCAAATGGCGAATGTGGTGCTGCAGGAGCAGATTAATCGCAAAAAATATATCGGTGAAGGCGGACTCGCGGAGGGTGACGACGGGATATGCCATCACCTCCCGGATCGCCAAATTTTCCAAGGAACGCTGCTGGGTAATCAGCCGCACCACGTCTCGCTCGGTCAGTACGCCGACCAATTCCTCGTTTTCCACTACAAACACGCAGCTCGATCGCGCCTCTAGGTGGAGGTCGTCAAGTTGACCATCGGCCGTTCTAGGGGTGTTGCAGAGCGATCGCACGCCGCTCATTTGGGCGATCGCATCCATCACCGTCGTATCGGGCGAAACCACCAAGGGTTCCCGGACGATCGCAGTCCTGATCTCTATTGGAGTGAGAGCCGTAGTACGCATGAACATGAGTTTATAGGGTTTTATTGCTGATTATTTTTGTAAACACTTCGCCTTAAACACATGAGCTGATAGCGTAGCCTGGGGTCAGCCATAGTAACGAGAAAAGTTACTTAGCTGCACGACATTCTCTAAATATTATATTTACTTACAGTTCGCTTCTGCATGAAATTAGTTAGGGAAATGTGGCGACTCTAAGGTAAAGATTTCTTATCACTTTCATGAGATTATAAAAAGATAAAGTAACAGTCTTTCATCACTTTCATGAGATAATAAAAAGATAAAGTGCCGTAAACCATTTATCACTATGTTTAAGCTCGGAGAACTCGGCGTAAAGATAAAATTTGTTGACGATTGACGATTACGGTGAATTATACAGAGCATACAGAACAATATTCCCAGAAGTGAGAAGTTGTGAGGCGTTTAATTACTTTCATATGGGGGTTTTCTGAGATTAAGCGTAAAATACTACCAGCAATATCTCGTGTAGTGGGATTAAGCAATGAACAAAAACTCTGGCATTTTCTAAGCGAATTGCTTGAAAATTAGAAGGCTTGAGAGAGCTAGATTAAACCTTATTCTACAAGAACTACCCGCATAATATTTTTTTATAATTATTGTTGATAAAGTCAATACTCCGGACAGTTTTGGGAACGATACTACAAGCTTACGCGGGGCAAGGATCATAAAAAAGTCGAATTAAATGTAAGTCAGGGGTGGAGCTGACATTGATTTAATTATCCACAGGGGCTGCGAAGTCCTACAGAATAAGCCATTGGGCCATATAAAAACTGTCCGGACTATTGTAAAGTAGGAAATTAAAATAAAGGGAAGACAACCGATTATCTGAAACGATGTCACCAATTAAATAGAGTTTAAGTAAGTCGGGGTGAAAAAAACGAACTCTGTTAAAAAAACCAGTGAATACAGAGAATGTTTCTACTGAGGCAACTCAATATATGGGCGCTATATTAACAGAAACCCGGTTTTTTAACACCAGTGCCTGCTGGAAGCTCCGAAAGTAGAAACGAGAAACCGGGTTTCTTACGCCAGGTAAGAGCGTCCTAATTTACAAAAATTATCAAATTAACTATCGATGCGGTACTCTCAACTCAGCCGCGAGTTAAGTTAGACTGAATTGTCAGTGCGTGAATTATTCACAGGTTAGCATCTATGCAGCTCAAACATCTGAATCAGCCTTCACAAGAACTCTCTACCTCTTGCGAGCATAACATCAAAGAGACCCAGCCACCAAAGCCCAATTATTTCGCTCACATAGCCCGTTCCTTGGGCAACCTCAGTATTCATGACAAAATCTGGCGTGGGTACGCACTGGCTCTTTGTGTTGCGATTGGGGGAACGACTGTCGGGATGTTGGTGGGCACTCATTACTATCGCAGAATTAACAATCAAGTACACCTCGATCGAGAAAGTCAGCTTTTACATAAGTTGCAGGTGGCTTTAGTGCGGACGCAAAACAGCCAAGAGTGGCTGATTTACGGCATCGACAAGCCCCAAATATTTGACAGCAAATACAAACAGCTACAAAAGAATATTTACAGCTTAAAAGTGTTGCTATCTGAAGTTAAGAAACCTAAATACCTGAAACAAATAAAAGGGATAGGTAAATTTAGAAATACTTGCGATTCGCTACTGTCTAAATATATTTATCAACTAGAAATAGTTAATAAAAAAGTTAGTCAGTTGCCTAATAACCCCGCTCAACAAAGCGTAAAACGTAAGTTGCTGTCGAATTTCGCTCGAAATAAAACAGGGTTGCAACTAGATACGGCTGTCAATGATATAGCAGCAATTATCGATCGCACCCAAGAGCAAGAAGATGCAGGGCGGGAGGATCTGCTGCGAGCCCAGACGCTGCGGGTGCAAATAATTTTGGGTAGCATGGCACTGTCGATCGTCGTTGCAGCAGTGCTGGCGCGCTTCACCAGTCGGGCGATCGCCAAACCCCTCGCCGCTGTAACTAAAATCGCTCAGCGAGTGACTGAAGAATCTAATTTTCAGTTGCAAGTACCAGTTACCAGCACCGATGAAGTGGGAGTATTAGCAGCTTCGCTGAATCAACTGATTCAGAAAGTAAATCAGTTGCTACAAGAATTGAAATCTGAACAACAAACCCAGATACTTCAAAATGAAAAAATGGCAACTTTGGGGCGGATGTTAGCCGGTGTTGCTCACGAAGTTAACAACCCAATCAATTTTATCTATGCCAATATCGACCCAGCCCGAAATTATGTTGAAGATATTTTAGATTTGCTCAAAACTTACGAAACACAAATTGCCAACCCGCCTGCCGCAGTGCTGGCGAAAGGCGAAGAAATAGACATCGATTTTCTCAAAGAAGATTTAATCAAAATATTTGACTCGATGCAAGTAGGCGCTGAAAGAGCCAAAGCTATTATCTTAAGTTTGAAAGATTTTTCTCGCCTCGATGAGGCAGCCCCTCATCCCGTCGATTTGCACGCCTGCATAGACAGCAGTTTGCTGATTCTCAACAGCCGCATCAAACAGGGCATTGAAGTGGTATGCAATTACGGGAATATTCCGAGTGTAGAAGGCTATATGGGTTTGCTTTACCAGGTATTTGTGAATCTTCTGAACAATGCACTAGATGCTGTGGAAGAGAAAGCGAAAATTGAGAAAACTAGCTCGGAGGAGGCGAAAAAACAATCGGCTTCCGACTCAAGCAAACAAGAAGCACCGAGTTTTTCGCCGAGAATTGTGATTGCTACAGAATATTTGGACGACGACTCCGTGGTAATACGAATTTCTGATAACGGTATGGGAATAGCGCCCGAGAGTCAAGAAAAAATGTTTGAAACATTCTTTACTACTAAACCGAGAGGTGTAGGTACTGGTTTGGGATTGGCAATTGGTCGCGAAATTATCGTTAAGAAACACGGGGGGACGATTAACTTTTGGTCGGAGGTGGGAACGGGGACGGAATTTTCGATCGCCCTGCCGATTAAGTATGAGGATTCAATGCCAAATCCGCTCTTACCACCTCCAATTGCTCGGGAATCAAATTCCCTAGGCAACGAGAAAGTGTCAACCAAGACCGAAAAAAGAGGAACTGTAAAAACTTAAAAATTATCCGTTTTTATCCCTGTTTGAAGAAAGAATGCAACTGCAAGCAAGCTCCCCACTCTGATGTCATAATTCATTCCACCTCTAAAATCTAAAATCTAAAATCTAAACTTGTATGAGATTGGTTAGTGAGTGGCTGTCGCTAGCCCACTCACTGAGTGATAATACCAAAATAAAAAGTATTTTCCATAATCTTGAAAAACAGGATTTGCTATAATTTAAAGTTGAGCAATCACTGTACGGAGCGAAAATTATGGGACTATTTGACCAAATTTTGAGCGCGATCGACAATCCTAACCAACAAGCAAACCCCAATCAGTTGGGCAACATTCTCGGTGCGGTAGAGCAGTTGAGCAGCAACCAGGGCGTCAATACGGGCACGACTCAGCTAGCAATGTCGGTTTTGGGCGGACACGTGCGATCGGCATTGCAAGACGTGCGAGCGCAGTCGGGAGACGCACAAGCTCAAGAAGTTGTCAACCAATTTAGCGGCACAAATCCCAATCCGCAGGCGGTACAGAGTTTGTTCGGAGCCGGCCAACTGACGCAGATAGTGAACGATATCGCCCACAGAACCGGTTTGAATAACGCCACAGTGCAGGCGATGATACCTGTTTTGGTGCCGCTGGTGCTGAATTTGCTAAAAACCGGCAGCAACGCCCAAAACCCAGCCCAAGGCAGCAATCCTGTTTTGAATACGTTTTTAGATGCAGATGGAGACGGCGACGTAGATATTACTGACGCCATGTCGATGGCAGGCCGCTATTTGAATCAGGGCCGTTAATTTGAAATTTTTGTAACCGCAGATATTAGCGGATGGACACAGATGAACGCAGATAGGATTTTATCTGCGTTCATTTGCGTTTATCTGCCTTCATCGGCGGTTACAAAAATTCCAACTTTAACCCAAACCCAAATCAGTCACAGCACCCACACTGCTAGAAGAAACCAACTTAGCGTATTTAGCCAAAACGCCCTTAGTATAGCGAGGTTTAGGAGGCTGCCAAAGAGCCCGCCGCTGCTCCAATTCTGCATCAGAAACATTGAGCTGCAACAAGCGATTTTGAGCATCAATCGTAATTGAATCGCCCTCTTGTACCAAAGCAATTGTCCCGCCAACTTGTGCTTCGGGTGCAACGTGACCGACAACCATGCCGTAAGTTCCGCCAGAGAAGCGACCGTCAGTAATTAACCCTACAGAATCCCCCAAACCAGCGCCAATAATTGCCGAAGTTGGTGCTAACATTTCGCGCATTCCCGGCCCGCCTTTGGGCCCTTCGTAGCGGACGATAATCACATCTCCGGCTTGAATTTTGCCCGCTAAAATTGCCTCCAAACAATTTTCTTCAGATTCAAATACGCGCGCCGGGCCAGTTATTTGCGCTTTTTTAACGCCAGTAATTTTAGCAACTGCTCCTTCTGTTGCCAGATTTCCCCTGAGAATTGCTAAATGTCCTTGGGCGTAAATCGGGTTGTTCCAAGGGCGGATGACATCTTGGTCGGTGCGGGGTTCGGCTGGAATATCTGCCAACACTTCCGCAAGAGTTTGACCGGTAATTGTCAGCGCGTCTCCGTGCAGCAAACCCTGTTCTAGCAGGATTTTCATTACTTGGGGAATGCCGCCGGCTTTGTGCAAATCGGTTGCTACGTATTTGCCGCTGGGTTTGAGGTCGCACAGCACCGGCACTTTTGCTCGAATAGTTTCAAAATCGTCGAGGGACAACTCAACGCCGATCGCATTGGAAATGGCTAATAAATGCAGCACAGCATTGGTTGAACCGCCGACTGCCATGATTACCGCGATCGCATTTTCAAAGGCCTTGCGAGTCAAAATTTGGCTCGGTAACAACTGTTTGCGGATCGCTTCCACGACAACTTTTGCAGATTCGGCAGCGCTGTCAGCTTTTTCGGCATCCTCAGCAGCCATTGTCGAAGAATAAGGCAAACTCATGCCCATCGCTTCAAAAGCGCTCGACATCGTATTTGCTGTGAACATTCCGCCGCAAGAACCCGCACCGGGACAAGCATTCTGTTCCACTGCATTGAGTTCTGTTTGGTCAATTTTGCCCGCGCTGAATTGACCGACTGCTTCAAAAGCGCTGACAACGGTTAAATCCTGTCCGTTGTGGTGTCCGGGCTTGATCGTGCCGCCGTAAACAAAAATAGCAGGAATGTTCATGCGGGCGATCGCAATCATCGCCCCCGGCATATTTTTATCGCAACCGCCGACAGCCAGCAACCCGTCCATACTTTGGCCGTTGCAAACAGTTTCGATGGAATCAGCAATTACATCTCTCGACACCAGAGAATATTTCATCCCTTGAGTTCCCATCGAGATCCCGTCGCTGATAGTAATCGTACCGAACACCTGCGGCATTCCCCCGGCTTCCTTTGCACCCGCAATAGCCCGCAAAGCGAGGTCGTTCAATCCCATATTGCAGGGCGTAATCGTGCTGTACCCGTTGGCAATCCCCACAATCGGCTTAGTGAAATCGCCGTCACCAAAACCGACTGCCCGCAGCATTGCTCGGTTGGGCGCGCGCTGCACGCCCCCAGTCACAGCTTGGCTTCTCAAATTTTCAGGCATTTTAAAATTTCCTTTGTCTGTTGACAGTTGACCGTTGACCGTTGACAGTTGACCGTTGTCAGTTGTCAACTGCCAGCTCGCCCAAAAACGAATACAAGTTTCCGATAATCGTCGTGGTGAGCCCATAATTTTAGACCAAAGTTCCGGCTCCCAGATGAATCTGTGGAGCAAATCTAAAATCTAAAATCTAAAATCGACTGACTCAGTTCCGAGCGCCGAGAGTTTTACCCTATTGTTGATTTTCTCAGAAGCTTTGATATTTGTCAGACCTTTTAGGAGGCAGTGGCACAGCAGTGCCCGGAAAGCTGTGCAAAGATTCTACAGATACTACAGCGTGCAGAGTGAATACCGTGGTTATCTGGGATGATGTGGTAACACCCATCACTCTAACGTTTAAAAAAATTGCGAGGCGAATGACATGGAGGCCGATCGAATTCTGAGGCAATATGCGGCCGGAGAAAGAAATTTTCGAGAGATTAACCTCGTCGGGGCCGACTTAAAAGGGGTAAACCTCAGCGAGGCTAACTTTACCAGAGCGAATTTCCAAGACGCAAACCTCAAAGGCGCTAACCTGACGGGAGCGAACTTGCGCGAGGTGAAATTGGCAGGGGTGGACTTGACGGAAGCCAACCTCAGCGAAGCAAATCTCATCGGTACCGATTTGAGCCGCGCCAATCTCAGCGGGGCTAACCTGATGGGAGCCAACCTGCGCGGCTCAATGGCCAGAGAAGTCAACATGACCAAGGCTAATTTGACCGAAGCTAATTTGACCGAAGCCAACTTTACCGAAGCGAATTTGTTTGCGGCCAACTTAACCGACGCTAGCATGATTCGCATTAATTTGATGAAGGCAAATTTGAGTTGGTCAACTCTCAAAGCGGTAAACCTGACAAATGCCATTCTTAGCCAGTCGCTTTTAGAAAGAGCTAACCTGAATCAGGCAATTCTCAGCGGGGCGATGCTCAGCGGGGCTAACCTGACTGGTGCAGACTTGCGCCAAGTAACGATGGTGGGAGCTAATCTGAGCGAAGCTAATCTGAGCAATGCTAATTTGAGAGTTGCTAATGTGAGTTGGTCAACGCTAGCAAAAGCTAATTTGAGCGGTGCGAATTTGTACCGGGCCAAGCTGTGCTGGTCTAATTTTAGCGGGGCTGTTTTGTTGGAAGCGGTTTTGATTGACGCTAATCTCAATCGAACTAACTTCCGCGATGCAGATTTGAGGCGGGCAATTATGCCGGACGGCACGACTAATGATTCTTAAAATTTGATTGTTAACTGTTAACTGTTGACTGTTGACTGTTAACTGTTAACTGTTAACTGTTGACTAATAACTAATGATGGCTGAATTATTGATTCTCGGTGCGGCAGGAATTTTTGCCGGAATTCTAGCTGGATTTTTGGGTATCGGTGGCGGTACGGTGCTCGTACCTTTGTTGGTTGCTCTCAAGTACGCCCCGGTAGAAGCGGTTGCTACTAGCGGTTTGTCGATCGTCATTACAGCTATTTCTGGCAGTATCCAGAATTGGCGCATGGGCTACCTCAGCTTGAGCCAAGTCGCAGGCATCGGATTTCCAGCCGTCATTACCGCACAAATCGGTGCTTATTTGGCGGGGATATTTCCGCCTTACTTGCTGTTACTTACTTTTGGGTTGTTGCTGTGGCTCAATATTTATTTGATTGAAGTTCGCAAGCACCTGACAGCTAAGAAGAAAGCGGAAGCAGAACGAGAGGAACTAGGAGGAGAAGCGGGACAAGGAGAAAAGGCTCAATTACCAATTACCAATCACGAATTACCCAATAATTCAAATATTTTATTCAATCCAACTTTTGCTAAAATTGCTACCGGCAGTGCTGCGGGTTTATTAGCGGGTTTGTTCGGCGTAGGCGGCGGCGTAATTATGGTTCCCCTGCAAATTTTGCTGTTAGGAGAAAGCATTAAAACCGCAATTCAAACCAGCTTGGGCGTCATCGTCATCACGGCTATTTCTGCGACGGCGGGACACGCGGCGCGCGGGAATGTTTTGTGGGTTGTGGGGTTAATTCTTGGCTGCGGCGGTTTGTTGGGCGCGCAGGTGAGCACGCGGTTTTTGCCGAGATTGCCCGATCGCATTGTTAGTTTAGCTTTTCGATCGCTCTTGGCAATCTTATCGATTTATGTTTTCTGGCAAGCTTGGCAAAAATTTAGTAACGGGTAATGGGTAATTGGTAAGGTGCGCGGCAGAAGAGCCCCCTACGAAAAAATCCCGGAAGGTGCCCGCGCAGCACCCTACGAAAAACGAATAAGTAAGACTAATTTGCTGATAGTTTCTTCACGGCACGAGTTAGACGCTGCAAATAAGGCTTGACAATTTCTTGATTTTGCCTCTGCAACTCGGAAACTTGCTGCTGCAAATGCTGAATCTCGGTTTGCAACATCCCTGTGTCTATTGTGGGTCGATCGAGCAAATCCTGCAATTGCTTGAGAGAACCTTGGATTTGATCCAAGTCTACTTCGTTCGATCGCTCCTGCAACTGAGCCGTAATAGTTTTAACTTCAGTTAACTTTTCGCCCATCAATAAAAATCGGACGTTGACATTTTCCCAATCATGTTCTCTGAGGGCGCTATTTTCCAAAAGGCGGACTTTCTGCTGCAAATCCGACAGTTGCGTGTTGAAATCCTGAGAATCTGCCGGCAGCGCCTGCGCTTGGCGTTCGAGGGAGGCTACGGCAGCTTGTACCTCGGCGATGACGCCGGATTCCAAGCCGAGGAGTTTCTGCTGCAAGTCGGAGACGGCGGTGTAGAGTTCGGCAGGTTCTCCAGGTGGTATCTGAACTTGCTGCGATCGACGTTCTACTGCAGCCTGTACGTCCGTAATCGCAGAATTTGCCTTTTGTTGCAATTGTTGCTCGAAACGCTGGCGATTGGCGAGATTCAGCGAGAGTGCTGCGGTTAAGGGGGCGGCAGCGTAGAGAATTTGGCCCGACAATACAGCAGTAATCGTGCCAATGGCTGAACCAGCCACAGAGGCGTATTCTGCCAATTCTAGCCAGTCCGGCTGGTTCGGGGCACTTCTCAAAGCTGGGAATGATGCTTTTTCAATCTTCTGCATAGCCTTTTAGTCGTAGTCGGATAGATGGCGATAGGGACATGATAAAAGCGATCGGCAAATAAATCAGGGCTATTTGTCAAAATTTCCGGATTGTGGTATTCTCATTGACCGAAAGCATCAAGCATACAAGCCCCCGGATTCATCCGTCCAGAAATAAAAAACCTGTATCCGACAAAACTTGCGCCCCGAATTTATCCGTGGGGTCAATGCTTCAATTCTTTAATCTAAAATCTAAAATCTAAAATCTAAAATCGATTGACATCCTGCCGAATACCTTCTGACTTCAAAACGGTCAGTCTCAGGTAAAATTCAGGATTGAGTCGATCGCTTAAGAGTTAACCATTAACCGCCGTCTGTCAGGAGTCTACAGAAAATGGGTCTCAAGATTATTGAAAGCTACGATAGCAGTTTTGTCCTCGAACCCGATGCTAAAACGGCACTGTTCGCTTTATTAACCGGTGAAAGCTTTGTCAAACAAGTAGCGCTACAATTGCAATGCTCGCGCATTGAGTTTGCCGAGTTACTTTTTCAGCCAGTCCCTTACAGCAGCGAGACGCCAAAGGGAATGCCTGCGGAATTTGAAAAGTATCATCAATCGAGCGATTTTGCGATCGTCAACGTCCCGCCTAATTTCATGTTCCAAGCCAAAATATTTAAACCCAGCCGCCTCTGTGCCGTTTATCGAGTTTTTAAGAGTTAGGTAAAGGCTCGTTAATCTGTGGTTAAATCTAAAATCTAAAATCTAAAATCTAAAATCGGATGACAGAAGACATTCAATCTCTCGCCAGCTTAGAATTCATTCCATACATAGACTCCGAGGGGAAATTGCCCGATTTTGTTCAGGGAAAAATCGGCGTTTACGCAATTTTTGACAGCGAGAAAGTCCTGCAATTTGTCGGCTATTCTCGCGACATTTACCTCAGCCTCAAACAGCATTTGGTACGCCAAACCCAATATTGCTACTGGCTGAAAGTCCAAACTATTGACAAGCCCAGCCGCACTATCCTAGAAAGCATTAGAGAAAGTTGGATTGCCGAAAACGGTTCCCAACCCCAGGGTAACGGTGCCGATGCTGCCAAGTGGAACGATCCCATCGACACCAAAACTGTGATGACTGCCCAAGAAACGGCAAATTATGAAGGTATCTTTGCCGATGAAATTGCCAAAGATAAATTGTTGAAAAATGTAGCGCGGCGCGTGGAAAATGAAATTTTCTCGCTGTTGAAAGCTCGCGGCGTAACTGAAGAAATTCGGTTTAATCCCAAACTAAAAACTAGCGGATTGCTGGATTTAAAGTAAATACCGCTCACCCGGCACTCCGCCAGGGAATGAATTCCCTGTCTAATAGCGAAAGTCCTCTAAAAGAGGACTGAATAATTTATTAGTCCTCGGAAGCGAGGACTTTCGCTTTGAGGCAGGGGTTTCAACCCCTGACGGACTGACGGAATATCGGTTTTACCTTAAGGGAACACCAATAGCCATTGCCGTGTCCATAATTTCCGTGCCGCGACAGCTTAATGCCGTTTCCCTACAGATGCTCGCGTACAATCTATGTGATATATTCTCTGGGTCTGATTAAATTTTAAAAGGTTAAAATTTATTAAGATTTAACACATATCGGAATCTGCAAAATTAACTCTGTTCCTCGACCCGGAGCAGAAATACAACTGATGTGACCTCGATGTTTTTCCACTACAATATCGTGACTGATTGCCAACCCTAATCCAATACCACGGCCTACAGGCTTCGTAGTAAAAAATGGGTCAAATATCTGGTGGCGCACTTCCTCACTCATCCCACAACCGTTATCGGCAATGTGAATAACAACGGATTTATAGTTGTGAGTGGCTAATTTTAAATCTTGATTGTGCAGGGCCGATTCTGACTCAGAACTTACTGAAGTGCTGATGGTAATTTTTCGGGGAGACGGTTGAGTTTCCAGGGCATCAATAGCATTACTTAGCAGGTTCATGAACACCTGATTTAACTCACTGGCGTAACAGGTGACTCTTGGCAGTTGGCTGTAGTGTTTAATGATCTCTATCTCACCAGCTTTGTTTGCTCCCTTCAGCCGGTGCTGCAAAATAACTAAAGTATTGTCAATGCCTTCATGAATATCCACTGGCTTGCACTTTTGTTCGCCAAGGCGGGTGAATTTCCGCAAAGACATTACAATCTCGCTAATCCGAGAAGCACCCTCTGTCATCGAATTCAGCAGTTTTGGATAATCCTCTGCGATGAATTCGGGTTGAATCTCGTCCAATTCGCCGATAATTTCTGCAACGGGGTGGGGGTAGTAATGTCGGTACAATTCAACGAGGCGAAGCAAATCTCGCGCATACTCCGCCGCTAGAGCAATATTGCCGTAGATAAAGCTGACGGGATTGTTGATTTCGTGAGCAATTCCTGCCGCTAGCTGACCTAAAGAAGCCATTTTTTCCTTCTGTATTAACTGAGCTTGAGTTTTCTTTAGTTCAGTTACGCTTTGTTCGAGTTGCTGGGCGTAGGATTGTGTTTGCTGGAACAACTGGCGCTGCAGGAGTTGATTGGAGACGCGGGCGAGAACTTCTTGTTCGTGAAACGGTTTTGTAATATAATCTATACCACCAACTTCAAAGGCTTTGACTTTATCTAATACTTCATTCAAAGCACTGATAAAAATAACCGGAATGTCCTTGGTTGTGGGAGAAGCTTTCAATGCTTGGCAGACTTTGTAGCCGTCCATACCGGGCATCATGATGTCGAGCAAAATCAAGTCAGGAGGAGTTAACTCGATCGACCGCAGGGCTAGTTTGCCGTCGGGTGCGGTGCGTGTTTTGTACCCTTGCTGCGAGAGTATTTGAGCTAAAAGTTGCAAATTAGCCGGAATATCATCAACAATTAAAATATTCCCTTTTAAGACGGGAGTTGGTTCGTAATTCATATCTAGTTGGGTAAAATAACCTTTATAGGTTTGTAGTGAGTACGATCGCCCGATGGGGTTTTATGAGGGCGATCGTACTCACTACAAACCTATCTCATATCCTTATTATTTTGGTTCGGGATGGATGAGAGCTAGTATTTGATTGAACTGAAACTCGTTAGCCAATGCGGCTAGAGCGCTAGCTAAAGCGTCATTGCGATCGCGAATTTGCTCAATTTGGATCAGAATTAACTCTAAATCGCACTCAATTGTGGCTTTCTCTAAAGCAGCCAGCCAATCTGCGGGTAAAGCTGCCAGAGTCTCTGGAGTCGGAGCCTCGATTTGAGTTGACTCGGGCACACTCTCCGGTTCACCGTAAATGTAACGCACTCCCAGATGTTTGTGCAGGGTGGCAAAAATTTCTGTATCTCGAAAGGGTTTGTGGATAAAGTCATCGCAATCATCTGATACAGTAACGGTTTGCGCTTCCTCGGCGTTACCCGCACTCACGGCAATAATTGCCGTAGCTTGACCTTTAACGGTGGCTTTAATGCGTTTGGTCGCTTCATTTCCATCCATCACGGGCATCCACATATCCATAAAAATTAAGTGTGGCTCAAAACTCGACCACATTTCAATAGCTTCTATGCCGTTGGTGGCTTCTTGGAGTTCAAAGTTAAAGGCAGCGAGGAGTTTGATCAGCAGTTGGCGGTTGTCCGATCGATCGTCCACAATCAAAATACGATAGCGCGGCTGGTTGCGTTCCAGCGCTATCACCCGACGCGGTGGCTCTACGGGTTGAGTCGCCGGGGCATCAACGGAGCTGACGGGAATATCAAACGCGAAGGTGGTGCCGCGTCCTACTTCACTGCGTACAGTAATCAGGCCGCCCATCAGGTTGACAAACTGTTGGCTGATAGCCAGTCCCAAGCCTGTTCCTTGCTGAGATTTTGTTCCTGTTTTGGTTTGCACAAAGGCTTGAAAAAGTTTATCTAACTCATCAGCAGCTATGCCGGAGCCAGTGTCTTCTATTTCAAAATGTAATTGGTAATTACTGATTGGTAATTGCTGAGCTTCCCCCTCCCTAACCGCACTTACTCTTACCCTAATTTCTCCTTCTTTCGTAAACTTAATGGCGTTAGAGAGGAGATTGATTAAGACTTGGCGCAACTTAAGTTGATCGGTTTGTACGTATTCGGGAACTTCGCTAGAGCAGTCAAATATTAACTGCAATTGTTGCTCCATTGCCTGGAGTTGAAACATCTCTTCCAAATCGTTCAACAGGCTCCTTAATTGAAAGTCTGTTGGGTTGATTGTCATGCGTCCCGCCTCTATTTTGGCTAAATCTAATATTTGATTGATTAGAGCGAGCAAGTGTTCTCCGCTGCGGTTGATAATGCGGATATTTTCCTGTTGTTCGCGATTCAGGTTGGTCGAACGCTGCATCAATTGGGAGAATCCCAGAATTGCGTTTAGCGGGGTGCGAAGTTCGTGGCTCATATTTGCCAGGAAAGTGCTTTTGGCAAGGTTGGCGGCTTCTGCAGCCCACGCGGCTTGTTGAAGCTGTACTGCTTGCTTTTGAGTGGCTTCGAGCAATTGAGCTTGTTGTAAGGCAACTCCCAGTTGAGTGCTAATTTGCAGCCCAATATTGATTTCAGCTTCGCGCCAAGTGCGGGGTTCAGAATTTTGATAGCTGGCGAGCAAACCCCAAAGTTGACTGCCGCAAAATATGGGAAAAATAACGTAGGCTCTAGCTTGAAATTGTTTTAACAGTTCTATGTAACAAGGACTCAACCCAGCGCTGTATATGTCTTCAATTATGCGGTAAGGAACGCCTCTAGCGTACATACCGCCTTGATTTTTTTGTAGATAGGTATCCAGCACTGGTGTACCGCCGGCTTGCATAGTTTTCACGGTACAGCGAGAGTGTTCGACGAGAGTGTTTGGCACATTACAATCGTCGGTTTGTTGCATCAGAGATATCCAGCCGGGAGCCATTGATTCGGCAACAAATTCCCCGCTCCAATCAGGATTAAAGCGATAGATACCGACACGATCGCATTTTAGGGTTTGTCGCAGTTCAGAGGTTGTGGTTTTGAATATTGTGTCAATATCTAAGGATTGACGGATGCGCTCGATCGATCGGGCGATGGCTTGTTCTCCCTCGGCGCTTTCTCGCAAAGCTGACTCGGCTTGTTTGCGATCGCTAATATCCAAAACAGTGCCGAACAAACGGAGCAATTGCCCTTTTTCATCATAAACCGGTTTCCCTCGAACTTCTATGTAACTGAGCGAGCCATCTCTTCGCATCAGCCGCAAATCAATTTCAAAGCTTTTTCCCGACATAGCTTGCTCGCGCACCATTGTCAGATAGCGCGATCGATCTTCTGGATGAAAACGCTCGATTAATTGTTCGGTTGGGAGCGGTTTTTGAGTCGGATCGAGCTCGTAAATGCGATATAGTTCTTCGCTCCAAGTAGTTGTTTTTGTGGCGATATCGTGTTCCCAACTGCCAATACGGGCAATTTTTTGGGCTTCCAGCAGCCGGGCTTCGGCAAACTGGCGATCGCTAATGTCGCGGGCTACCCAAACAGCGGAGCTATCGGACAGCGGCGAAATTTTAGCAGCAAACCAAACTTCTTTGTTATTAATCCGCAGACTGTAATCGAAACTAATAGTTTGTTGGGTTTCCAATGCCTGTTGAACTTGAGCGAAATAAATCTCCTCCCTTTCCTCGTGAAATAATTGTTCGATGATGGAGTCGATCTGATTCGTCTCATAGTTGTATTGACCAATACCCTTGGTAGGTATAATTTGAATGCTTTTTTCGGTTTGGTTAAAAATCAAGACAACATCGGTTATCGACTCAAATATTTTTACAACTTGCTCGGCAGAAGTGTAAAGTTTTTGTTCGAGCAATTTGCGATCTGCCATTTCATATTGTAATAGTTCGCTAGCACGAGCTAAGGCGCAGGTACGTTCGGCAACTTCGGCTTCTAAAGTGCGATTGTAGTCAGTTAATATTTTTTCATATTGTTTGCGCTGTGCGATGTTAGAAAAAGCAATGATGGCATAAATAATGTTTCCGTCTTCGTCGAAAATGGGTGTGGCGCGCACCTCAAAAGGAATAAATTTCCCATTTCTATAAAGTTCTATATCTTCAAGGAATACCGTTTCGCCGTGCAGTGCTCGGAATGCAGGCAGTTCTTCAATTGGATACGGCTGGTTTTGGCGGTACATTTGATAAACTTCTACTGCTTCTTCTAAGGTCGCATCGGGGATAGTTTCTACACCGAGCCAATGCTTGGCAGTTTCGTTAAAGTACACGACTTTACCCGAGGCATCGTGGATAGATACTCCTGCGGGTATGGCTTCGATAAATTGCTGGAGTTGGCTCTCGCTGTGCGCTAAAGCTTCATTTAAAGATTTTTGGTCTGCAAAAGCCTGTTGCAGTTGCGCTGCCATAAGATTGAAGGAATTGGCGAGTTCTCCGACTTCATCCAAGCGCTTAATTTCTAAAGGTCGATCCCATTCTCCTTTTGCAACATTTTTGGCAGCGGTATTCAAGCGCATAATTGGCTTTGTCACCCAACGGGAAGTCAACAATCCGATCGCGATTCCCAGCGGCAGTGTACCGGCCAACAACCACAGTGTGTTGCGCGTATTTGCTTGAATCGGAGGGATGAAATCAGACTCTGGCACCACCACCACAATTAACCAATCCAAACCACGGATATCTCGATAGGGAGTGACGCGGACAAACTGCCTATCGCCCTTGCTCGCCAGGGTAAATTTCTCGGTTGTTTGCAGCGTGCGGAAGTTGCCAAATCGGTTGGCGAGTTGTCGAGCAATATCTCGCGTTCGGGCATCCTTGCTGTTGGTGGCTAGCAATGGCGTCGGTTGCTTTTTTGCTGGCGTCACCAAGGGTGTTTCTAGTGTGGATGTGGCAATCAGATTGCCCGATCGATCCATAATAAAAGTTTGTCCTGAAGCCGAGAATTGCAGCCCAGCCAGAAAGGTATTGATTGCCGACAGTCCATTATTATCGGTGAGGCGATCGCTAATTCGCTCTCCTACTTGTTCGATTAACTGATGCGCTACATCTTCGACTGATTCCTGACTACTTTTGAAAGAAAGATAGCCCACTAGCCCAACAACACTTACCGTTTGCAAAACCAACGGAACAATCAGAACCGTTCGGAGCGGCAGCTTGCTAAAAAATTTGGCGGTTAGGCGGTTGAAGCGATAAATGGGCATGGGTGTGAACCAATTGCGCTGATAATCGTATTTTAACTGCTGTAGCGTGCTTTTCCCGGCAATTTGCTCGCCCTAAAAACTGTGAATCCGCCTAGTTTAATATAGCCAACTACTAGCGAAGATTGGACGCGGATGCGAAAATTTGCTTCTGTCAGTTCAGTTTCTAGCTGTTTGGCATTTGATTCATTTTTACTTACAAAAACAGTGAGAACTTTTCTAATTTATTTGTGTGTACCGGCAATCATGTCGTTAATGAAAAGCCAGCGGGGGCGGGTTTATGAGATTGTAGATTATGGGCAATTATTATTGGTGAACCCGCCCCTACAAGATTTAACATCATACAAATCCGAATCAAACGGAAATGATATTATTTGTGTGTTCATCGAACCCGATCGCCCTAATGCAAATTTGTTAACTTGGCTAAAACGGTGGCGAAGTGAGCGGGTTCGATCGGCTTTGTTAAATGTTCGTTGTAACCAGTGGCGATCGCCTGATGGCGGTCTTCTTCGCTAGCATAAGCTGTCAGCGCCACGGCCGGCAAGCGCTTGATTTTGTCTGATTCGGACGATCGCACTTTGCCGATCAGCGAGTAGCCGTCCTCAACGGGCATACCGATATCACTAACTAAAATATCCGGCGGCGACTGGTGTAAAATGTCGATCGCCTCTGCAGCCGAAGCAGCCGCAGTCGCAGTCGCCCCGCACTGTTCCAGGGCAACCATCAAAAACTCGCGGTTGTCGGGTTCGTCGTCAACTACCAACACCTTTAAACCAGTCAAAATACCCGGATGCCTTGGATTGGATTTCCTTTCTCCTCTCAAGTGCGGCTGCTTACTCCGAGGCTGTTTGAGTGGCAGTGTCACCGTAAATGTCGCACCCTGGTCTGGACCGGGACTTTCCGCAGTCACAGTACCCCCGTGGAGTTGCACCAAGTGCTCGACGATCGCCAATCCCAGTCCCAAACCGCCCTCAGCCTTAGTTTTCGAGGCGTCTGCTTGTCGGAAGCGATCGAACACGTAGGGCAGAAAATCAGCAGGAATGCCCTTTCCGGTATCGCTGACAGTAATTTGCACGTAATTGGGTGATGAGGTATCGGTAACAGCCACCGCAGACAAGCGCAGTTCGACATTTCCCCCCGAAGGCGTAAACTTCACGGCGTTAATCAGCAAATTCCACACTACCTGCTGCAACCTCTGGGCGTCGCCCCACATCAAGCCGACTGCGGGGTCAAGTTCTAACGAAACGGTGACAGACTTGGCCTCGGCTGCCAAACGAACTGAATTATGAGCCGCCTCGATCGTCTTTACCATGTAGAACCAGCCTGGTTTCAGGGCCAGCTTGCCTTGAATAATCCGGGAAACGTCGAGCAAATCTTCCACTAGCTGGATCTGCACCTTCGACTGACGCTCGATGGCTTCCAAACCCGAAGCTAATTTATCTTGGTTGTAGGGGTGGGCGCGCAGGATCTGTGCCCACCCCTGAATCACATTTATAGGCGTTCGCAATTCGTGGGAAAGAGAGTCGAGAAACTCGTCTTTCCGGCGGCTGATAGCTTCTGCTTCCGCCCGCGCGACTTGTTCACGCTCGAACAACTGAGCGCGTTGGGCCTCGATTTGCTTGCGATCGCTGATGTCGGCGATAATCGACATACAGTTGATGTTGCCGTTGCTGTCGCGGACTGGAGTTGCCCACAAACTGATGTCGATCGAGGTGCCGTCTTTCCTTTGGCGCTGGGTTTCCATGCCGGCGATCGCGTTTCCTTCGCGAATTTTTTTCAAATTAGCCGTGAATTCCTCGCGCTTGTCTGCGGGAACGCTGGGTATAAATTGACCTAGCGCTTCTGATTCATGCCAGCCAAAAATCCTCTCGGCGGCTGGGTTCCACATTTTCACAGTCCCGTCGTCGCAGTCCAAAACGGTAATTGCTAGGGGACAAGCCTGAATCAAGGCTTCTAAAGTTTGATGGATGTGCGATCGCGCTGCTTCTGCTTGTTTGCGATCGCTGATATCGACGTTCACCCCGATCATCCGCAAAGGCAAACCCCCATCGTCGGGAAACATCTTAGCCCTGCAAGCAATCCAGCCCACGCTTTTGTCCGGGCGGCAGATGCGGAACTCAATGTTTAATTCCTCCCCGGACGCCCTCGCAGCCTTTACCTGCTTTTGAATAACAGCGCGATCGTCTGGATGCACCATTTGGGCCCAACTTTCATAGCTGTCGATACCGCCTGCAGGCAGCCCGTACAAAGCCTCGAACTCCGGCGTACACGCGAGCTCGCCGGTTTGGACGTTCCATTCAAAAGTTCCGATTTTGCCTGCTTGCTGAGCGATTTGCAGCCGTTCTTGATTCTTTTTGAGTTCTGCTTCCACCCGCGAGATATCGGTCAAGTCGATGAAGAATGCGACGATCGTCTCTGGTTCGCCCTTGTCCGGGCACAGAGTGGTTCCCCCCATCAGAAGCGGCACGCGGCTGCCATCTTTGCGGATGTACTCTTTCTTGAAAGGAGTTGCGACTCCCTTAGCCCGCAGTTCCCCGGCCGCCAGGGCGTCGAGGTGCAGGTATTCGGGGGGGGTCATTCTGTCCCAGCGCATTTGACCGGAGAGCAAGTCTGAGCGGGTGTAGCCGACCATGTTGAGCAGCGATTGGTTGGCGTAGGCGATGCGGCCGCTAAAATCGCCGATCGCGACTCCGAAAATATTTGACTCGAACAGCCGCCGGAATATGGATTCGCTTTGCTGTATTACTCGTTTTGCTTGTTTGCGATCGGTGATTTCGGCTACCACAGTGCTGACTCCCAGCAGCGTTCCGGATTCATCGCTCACGGGGTAAAAGCTGATTTGCCAATCCCGCAAAACTCCCGGCTGTTGCTTGGTTTCGGCCTTAACTTCCAAGTCGAGCACGGGGGTTTGCGTCGCCAGCACTTGGCGGTAAATCCGCTCTACCATATCGGCCATTTCGGGAATTACTTCTCTAACGGTGCGCCCGAGGTGATCTGCGATCGATCGGCCGTTGATCGCAGCGAGGCATTCGTTCAGGCGGATGTAGCGCAAATTGGTATCGACAAAGCACAGCCCGACTGGTGTAGTCTTGTAAACTAAGTCGAGTTCTGCTAGTTGGCGGCGAATGCGTATTTCGTTTTCTCGAAGTTGGTTTTGGGCTTGTTTGCGATCGGTGATATCTAGTACGAAGAATGCTCCTTTGTCTGTGCATCCTTGGAAGTTTCCGCCGCCGACTAAAACTGGGAACCGCGTGCCGTCTTTGCGGAGATATTCTTTTTCAAAAGGCGCGCAACTTCCTTCTGCTTCGACTTGCGCCAAGGCGATGCGATCGAGTTCTAGATATTCCGGCGCCGTAAGTTCGAGCCAGCGGATCTGTCCCGAAGCTAAGTCTTCCCTTGTATATCCGATCATTTCCAGCAAGGCGTCGTTAGCGTCCGTAACTTCGCCGCTGGCATCCCAAAAACCGATGCCGATCATGTTAGATTCTACCACGCTGCGGAAGCGCATTTCGCTTTCCCGCAAAGCTAATTCTGTTTGTTTTTCTGCGGTAATATCTGTGATAATTAGGCCGACTCCGATTATTTCTCCCTTTTCATTTTTCACGGGGTAGTAGTTGGCGAGCCAGTAACCGAAATATCCCGGTTTCCCATGAGGTTCGCCGCTCATTTCTAAGTTTAAAACAGGCTGGCCGGTTTCTAAAACTTGCTGAATTATCGGCGCAAATTTGGCTGCATGTTCGGGCAACAATTGGCGAAAGTCTTGGCCGAGATGCTGTTCTATCGGCAAACCGTTAAGTTCTGCTAATACTTGATTGATACGGATGAAGCGCATTTCGCGATCGAGAAAGCAAATCGCTAGGGGAGATGCTTCTAACAGCGCGTCAATTAAGGCAAAGGATTGCGATGTTTGAGATAGTGCTTGTTGCGCTTCTGTGTAAAGTCTGGCGTTGTCGAGGGCGATCGCCACGCGGTATGCTAAATCTTCTAGCATTGCCATGTCTTCTGCACTGTAGCGGCGGCCAAACTTCGAGGTAAAGCAAGAGATGGAACCCATTACCCGCCCGCGAGCCTTCAGCGGTACGCAAGCGTGAGAACCGATATTGAGCGATCGCAATTTTTCCATTTCTGCTGCATTGTCGGCTCCTGCTGCTAAAATTTCCTCATCCACGTCGGCAATTAGTTCGGATTTTCCGCTGCGGATTACCAGCGGATAGCCGTTAACTGCATTGTCCGCGATCGAACTGCGAATTCTCAAGTTATTAATAGTATCAACCGTGGAGGGGTCTGCGTGAGCCACAGCCACTCGGCGCACTTTTGAGTCGGTTTCGGCCAAATGAATGCAGCACCCGTCGGCGATCGAATTTATTGCTAATTCTGCTACCTTTTGCAGCACCGTTTCCCCGTCAAACGCATCAGCCAGCATTTTGCTGACTTCTGCTAAAAATGCCGAGCGCTGCTGTTCTATTTCCGCTTGTTCCCTTGCTGTTTGCTCGATTGTTAACTGCAATCTTTGAGTTTCCGCAAGTTTTATTTCTGTGATATCGCGGGCGACAATTAAGGCTGATTCTGGTACGCCATTTTTGTCAAATTCTGGAACTACGCGGGATTGATAACTTCGGAGACCGTTGATTGACCAAGCCTCAAATTCGACAATTTCTTCTTGACCTGTTTCTAACACTTTGTGCAGTGTTTCATCCCACTTCTGGCACAGTTCCGGCGGCATTCCTATTTCTTGACTGGTTTTACCCAGGAAGAAGGAAATTGGTTTTCCTTGGCTTCTTTCAACTGCTTGATTGACATAAATATAACGCAGATTTTTGTCAGTGCGGATAATTACATCTGGCGTATTTTCTAGCAGCGTTCTCAGTTGCTGTTCGCTGCTGGCCAAAGCTGCTTGCGCTTGTTGTCTTTCCGTGACATCTCTCACCGTGCCCACGTATCCGATGAGTTCGCCGGAGTCGGAGCACATCGGCGAGGAACAAACGTTAATCCAGCGCACAATCCCCTCTGGTGTTTGCAGGCGGTACTCGATCGCATATTCCCCACCTTGCCGAGTATAATCCAGCCATCGGCTCAATACGCGATCGCTGTCTTCCGGGTGAATGCAATTCTCCCAACCGTCTCCTAAAAGTTCTGTCAAACTTAAGCCACAAATAGCCTGACAGCGTGGGTTTGCATAGGTATAGCGCCCCTGGGAATCGGCCATAAAAATGCCGACTGGCGAACACGAACTTAAACAGCGAAATCGTTCTTCTTGAGCTTGCAGCGCTTCTTTAGCTACTGTTAGTTCTGCTGTGCGCTCTTTAACGCGACTTTCTAGCTTAGTGTAGGATAAAGCCAGGGCTATTTCTGCTTCTTTGCGGTCAGTAATATCAATGCCAGTCCCTATGACATATTCCACCACGCCCTCGCCATTTAGGGTCACAGTATTAGACCAAGAAATTAAGCGCTTCTCGCCATTTTTAGTGCGCCAATAGTTTTGATATTCGCTGTAAAAATTTTCGACCTTAAGCTTGGTAAAAACTGTTTTAACTGGCTCTATTTCTTCGGGAATCAAAAATAAATCCCAAACATATTTATTGATTACTTCTGCTGCCGAGTAGCCTGTAGTTTTTTCGCAAGCTTGGTTAAACCGGACAATCCGTCCTTGGCTGTCTAGGACTACAATCAAGCAAGCCGTTGTGTCAACTATTTTTGAAATAATATTACGTTCTATTTCTACTTTTTGTTCTGCGGAATTTAAGCCAGCATACCAAGCGATAACCATTGCAGCGGCCAAAAGTAAGATTGCAGGAGCTGCCTGGAAGGAAAACAGTAACAGAGTTGTCAGCAGTAAAGCGGTGCTGGCACTAAATAGAGCAATTTTGTAAGATGTAATGGGTGAGGCCAAGACCTGAAACCAACTCATTTTTGTTGACCTGTAGCGATGGCGCGATCGCACTATTGCTTATTTCGATGAAACAACCTCGTTAAAACTTAGTTAAAACTAAGTATTTATTTTTTCTATACGAAACCACATTTGTGGGTCGCGTGCCATCTTCCCAGAGACAGATTGGCAGCGGGATTGGTGCTGAATCAACTGCTATCATAGATCCAGGGACAAATTAGATTATCTAATTTTTGGGAGCAATAAGCGAGTGAATCACAAGCTGGCAAAAATTATCGGGTTATTTTTCGCAGCCGCCACCGTCTTTGGGTTCATCGGTTACGCGCTGCAAAATCCCAACTTCGCAAGCAACTCAGCGATATCGATCGGCTTCCCCAATCTTACCACCCTGGCCGTCGGGGCGATCGACAACAAACGCGATCAAATCTATCTCAACGGAACTTGGCAATTTGTTCCCGCAGTTGGCAACCCCCAAAACCCCCCTGTCTCCCCAAATTGGGGTTCCATCCAAGTACCTGGAGACTGGCAAAAAGAAAACAACGAATCCGTACCCGGAATCATCACTCGCGGCAGTGGCAAAGATTGGGAAAACTTCAACAGTAAACAACTATCAAAAGCTTGGTATCAGAGAAATATAGACATTCCCGGCGACTGGACAAACCGCCGAATTTTTATCGACTTAGCCAGAGTCAGCACCGATGCAGTCATATTTATCAATGGCATTAACTGCGGTCAAATTCCATGGCCCTACGGCACTATTGAAATTACCAAAGCAGCCAAACCAGGTCAAAACACCATATCTATTTTAGTGGTGGCAGTATCCGACGAAAAGGAAAAAGCCGTGATCATGGGCCCCACAGAAATCTACACAGAAAAATCCAAGTTGCAATCGCGGGGAATTATCGGCGAGGTACGACTTCTGAGCCTTCCCCCCGGCCCGCTGATTAGCGACGTATTCGTCCAAACTTCCACCAGAAAAAAGCAAGTTAAATTAGATGTAGAACTCAAAGAGGTTGCCCAAAACGGTCAAGTTGAATTAATCGCGCAAATGCTCGACGAAAAAGGCAAAGTACAACAAAAGTTCACCGCAAATGCCAAGGTTCAAGCTAAACCCATTCAAACCGTACAAGTTCAGTGGAATTGGCCAAATCCCCGTCTTTGGGATGTCGGGCAACCAAACCTTTACACCCTGCAATTAGAAGTAAAAGGCAGCGGTATAGACACGCAATACGACCAACCTTTTGGCTTCCGCGAATTTTGGATAGAAGGGCGCAAATTTTTCTTAAATGGAACTGAATTTCGGCTGCGACCAAACTTGCACTCCGAGTCTTGGCAAGGCGGGACAGTAGAAGTTGCTGACAGGTTAATTGATGGCTACGTAAAAGCAGGTTTTAACATAACAGAAATGTGGCCTTGGAATCACGACGAACGGGGTACGTGGCACTTCCGAGAGTTATTTTCGGAAAGAGCAGACCTCAAAGGTTTTCCAATTATGGCTCCCGCTTTAGACATTAGTCGTCTCGCTTTGAACGGCAAGTGGAAGAACCCCCTGTGGAAAAGCCGCTGGAAAGCCCGAATGGTGACTGAAATGCATCGCTACCGCAATCATCCATCAGTATTAATGTGGGCGACAAGTCCTAATTTTTTCGGCAACGGTGACGACCTAAATCCCCGTCGCATCGGCAAAAGCAAGGTAGAAGGAACTCTCAGTCCCTCGGAAAACCAGCGTTTGCGGGCCAACACTCCCCTAGGAAATGACGCTATAGCTGCGATTAAATCGGCAGACCCAACCAGACCTGTGATGGTACACCAAGGCGCCCACTTCGGTGATGTTTATGCGCTGAATACTTATTTAAATATGATTCCCTTACAAGAACGGGAAGAGTGGATTTCTGAGTGGAGTAAAACCGGAGAAATGCCCTACATGGCAGTCGAGTTTGGGACTCCTCTGCACGCAACGATGATGCGGGCCCGCAAAGGTTTTGGTCAGGCGATTCTCAGCGAACCTTGGATGACTGAGTTTACTGCAATTTATTTTGGCAAGCAGGCTTACGAGTTGGAAACTGCCGCTTATAAAGCTACAATTCGCGAGCAATTTGTCAAGGGTCAGGAGTATCAAAGCTGGCATTTTAAAAAAGAGTTAGATTTTGCACCAGCTTTTCAAAAGTTGCAGCAGTTATTCAGTACAAATACTTGGCGGAGTTGGCGGACTTTTGGAATGTCTGGGGGGATGATTCCTTGGAATGACGGACATGGTTGGGAAGTTTCCGAGGCTGGCAAAAATAAGGTGGATATTGGGGCATTTCAACCTGGTCGCCGGGGAGTTTATTTGAAGCAAGTCTCGAATAATCTTTTGAATTATTACCAGCCAGAAGCTTACACTGTTCATCCTGGCGGGGAGGCAATTATGAAGAATAATAGCTCAACTTTGGCTTGGATTGCTGGTGCGAACCCGGTTTTTACTGCGAAAGATCACAATTTGTTTGTGGGCGGAAAACTGGCCAAGCAAGTAGTGTTAATTAACGATACGCGGGCGCCACAAGAATTTTCGTTTAAGTGGCGGGTTTTGGTCGGAGGAAAAGAAGTAAAAAAAGGCGAGCAAAAAGGGAAGATTGAGTCGGCAGGCACGCTATTTTTTCCAATAGATGTAAATTTGCCAAATACCATTTCTAGCAAGGCTGACGGCGAAATTCGCTTGACGGCACGGGTGGGCGAGCGATCGCATTCTGATACATTTGCTTTCCGCGTTTTTCCCAAACAATCCACAAGCAAGGATACGCTGACAATCTTCGATCCAGCGGGCAAAACATCGGCCATGTTAAAACAGTTAGGTCATCAGCTTGTACCGTGGAATGGTTCGCAAGTTTCATCGCTATTAATTATCGGTAGGGAAGCGTTTTCAAGTGGGGAAAATTTGCCGGGAAGTGTAGAAAATTTTGTGCGGAACGGCGGCAAAGCAATTGTGTTTCCTCAGCGCAGGGAATGGCTGAAAAATACGGGTTTCCGAGTTGCTGTCCACGTCAGCCGCCGCGCTTATCCAGTTGACAGCAACCATCCGGCAATTAGCGGTTTAGACAGTGAAGATTTGCGGGATTGGGTGGGGGAAAGCACGCTGGTTGAAGCTTATCCAGATACGATCCAAACTGGCCCTAAATTGAGTCCGGTAAATAAACCTTGGTACGGCTGGCATTGGGGAAATCGCGGCGGTGTCAGTAGCGCTTCTATTGAGAAGCCACACCGCAGCGGTTGGCGCCCCATTTTGGAATCTGAGTTTGATTTAGCTTATTCGCCGCTGATGGAATTGGATTACGGAAAAGGGCGGCTGATTTTAAACGAGTTGGATTTGGAAGATCATTATTCTGTAGATGCTGGGGCGGCGCAGTTAGTGCAACAAATTGTGAGTTACGGGATGAATTCTCCGGTACTTGGAAAGCCCGATAAAGTGGTTTTAATAGGGGGAGATGGAGATGCCCAAAAGTTGGACAGTTTGGGGGTAATTTATCAGCGCGTTAGTTCGCTTTCTAATGATGTTGGTTTGGTGATTGTGGGGAGACAGGCGAATCTGAAAGATGCAGATTTGCGCGGTTATTTGAATGCTGGCGGGAAGGCGTTTTTCTTGCCGCGTCAAGTGCCTGTTGCGGGTTTGGGCGTGGGTTTGCAGCAAGCGCAGGATTTTGGGGGCTCGCTGGCGGTTCCGAGTTGGGATGAGGTGAAGGGGGTTAGTGCCTCAGATTTGCGATCGCGCTCTTTTTATGATACTTGGTTGATTAAGTCTGGGGGAGAAATCGGTGCTGACGGTTTGTTAAGTCGGGTAAAAGTTGGCAAGGGTGTGGCGATTTTTTCTCAGATTGAACCGGACAGTTTGAATGCTGATACTAAGACTTATTTGCGTTTTACTCGCTGGCGGCAAACCAGGGCAAATGCTCAGATTTTGGCTAATTTAGGGGCGAGTTTTAAGGCGGATGGATCTGTGTTTAACGGTTCGAGTCGGGAGTTTTATCACTGGGATTACAAGACGGATTTTGAGAATGGGGACGATCCTTATCGGTATTATCGATGGTAGATTTTTTAACCGCAGAGGGCGCAGAGGACGCAGAGGAAGAGAAGAGAGAGATGAATAATGCTGATTTTATTATACTGTTAGATATCAAAGGTCAAAGTGACGGCGGAAGCGGGGGTCTAGTTTGTCGGTTTTCTTTTGGTTGCAGGTGCCGCAGAGGGTTTGCAAGTTGCTGATGTCGTTGCTGCCACCGCGCGCTAGGGGGATGATATGATCGATCGTCAATTGGGTTTCTAGTTTGGTTTGGCCGCAGCTTTGGCACTGGTATTTATTGCGAGTAAATACGTATTTTCTGACTTCTGGGGGAATCGGGATTCTGGGGGTTTTAGACATGATGATTTTTAACCGCAGATGAACGCGAATTAACGCGGATGTTTGATGGATTAGCTGGGTGAGTTTTCTTGATTGAGAAGTTGGCGCCGCAAATCGTCAAGGGGAGATTCTGGTTTGCTAGTTTCTGATTCGTTGTTTTCTGATGTTTCTTCAACGTCTGGTTCGTCGGGGCAAAACTCTATAGTGACATTGAGTTTGAGCTTCATCTTTCCTTTCTTCCAGCCCTGAGCACCCACTCTGAGAATTTCACAATCTATACCATGACCAAACCAGTTCTCATAAGCATTAGGTTGTTGGTCAGTATTTGAACCTACATAAATGTAGAGTTTTTGTTGACTCAACAAGTGAGTGAGTTTCTCTCCTAACCCATATTCAGGCAAAACTCCATTTACTGTTTCCTTGAGTTTTTCTACTTTAAGCATTGCGTTACCGAAAGATAAAGCATCCTCATTACCGCAGTTGTGAAAATCAAATTTATCTTCCATATTGATATCTAACCTAATAGGTTTTTTAGCCATGAGTTTGAACCGCAGATGAACGCGAATGAACGCGGATGTTTGATGGCTCAGTCGGCAAATAGTTCGTCATAAATGTCATTTTCCGCACTCAGCCAATCTTGATAAGCTTGGGATACAAGCATCGGTTGAACAGATTATTTCCCTGTTTTCAATAACAGCGCTAGGCTGAGAAGTATTGCTAACTTATCCTCGGAAAGTTGCTCGATTATTGTTAGAAGTTTTTGGCGAATGTTCATAGGATTAAAGTCGCTCTTTGTTGGCTATTATATCACAATAAACAGAGTAAAGAAACCAGGTGAATATAATTCACCCGGATTTCAATTATTCACCATCCACCGAAACACTATCATTTTGCCCAATAACAGGCAACAAATGCTCATGCAACTTCATCGCCTGCAAACAACTATTAATCCCAGAAACCGCCCGATCGTACTCTTGAATCTTCTGCTCATTCTCAGCTTGCCGCCGCAGATTGCCAGCAATCTTTTCCTCCGCTTCCTGTGCCAAAGTTTGCTCTAAATAATCGCGGGCTTGACTGTATTTCTGTAAAATATCATCAGCTTGCTTTTGGGCCAGCGGCAACAAATGCTCTTTCAGGGTTTGGTTGACAGTTTGGCGGAAAGTTTGCCGAATAGTTCTCGATACTTTTGGCTCAAAATCTAGCCGCAATAATTGCCGAATTGCAGGTTGGGCGTCCACCATATTTTCGCAGTCGAAACCTTGAGAAGTTTGCTGCAATGTTTCCCGGAATTGATAAATTGAAAATGTGCCTTCGTCGTAAAAACGGGGACTTTCTCGCACGTAGCGATCGCACTCAACGCCCGCCGCATTTACCAAAGCATCTGAAACCCGCTTTGATAACTCCTCTAACTGCTGTTCAATTCCCCCGTCGTTCCCCAACAACCGATAGAGTAATCGATAGTATTCAGACTTGCGAACGCTGTCTTTCAAATACTGGAAATAATTATCAACCAGTGACTTAGTAGCCTCTACTAAAATGTCTTCCAACTGGTTCGCTAAATAATAAAGCGCTTCAACTAAAACCGCAATTAAAGGTGCTGTGGCATTGCGGGGATGATTCCGCAAAGTACGTCCGTAAGCCGCCTCAACAGAAAATCCATCTAACAATTCATCCAAGCGGCGGATCATCCGAGATTGCAATTGCCGAAAGTCTATATCGAAAATATCGCATCTGTTCATAATCATTTCATTGACTTCTTCGGCGATATGTTCCCGAAAATCCTGTCCGACTTGCTGCAATTCTTGATTTAGCCGCAAAAGTTCCTGTGCTTTCATCGCTTCAATTTCGCGGGGCTGGCTGTCCAAATTCCGCTGGATTGTTTGGTAATGTTTCCGCAGTTGAATGCACAAATCTTCTAAATCGTCAGCGAGATTTTTGAACAGTTGCGGGCGTTTTTCTTCGGTGAGGTAACGGGTGATGGCTGTGCGAAAATCTTCGATACCGCTATCTTGAATTAATTGAGCAATTAATGGTTGTCCTTGCTCTGCAAGAATCCGCACGTAGTTTTCATTAGGTGTTTCGTAGCTGTTAACTGAAATGCGAAATTTGCTCGGCGATAGCTTGCCAGAATTCGCACAGTAGCGATTAAATTCACTAACAAATTGCGGAGTTTCTTCACTATTACCGAGCAATTCTGAATCTAATTTATCATTGGCAGAAACTCGTCCTTGATTGGTGGCAAAGATTGTATTTAAACCAAAGCGATCGCGCCCTGTTGTCCCTCGAATCAAACTCCCGTAAAATCCCAACAATCCGCTAGTTTTGTAAACTCTCGCAGTATCGCGAAAGTCAGAATTAATCAGATTTTCTAAGCGCTGTCGCAGTTGCGTGTTGTACCAAGTTTCGTCAATGCGGTTGAAAATGTAAAACAGTCGATCGCGAATTCCCGGATTTCCCCGTGTTTTTTCCATCAACTCGGTTTCTTCCGTCGTCATTTCCCCAGACGAAGCTGCTTTCAAAACGCAGACTACCGCCGAAGTATCGGGGCTTTCAATCTTATCATAAGTCAATTCTGCATCCCGCTGCACCGGCGCATCAATCCCCGGCGTATCGATAATAATATTGCCATCTTGTAGCAAAGGATGATAACAGTAATATTCAACTCGCTTGAGTACAGCACTGTTACTACCGCGACGGGCATAACTAGCAGCTTCCTTGAGATTGGAAAAATTAAACTGTTCCATCGAGTAGGTAGCGTTTTCGAGAGTTTGGATGCGATCGCGATTTGCCTCAAAACCTTCTAACAGCAGCATCAAAGCCTTAGCTTTTTTGGCTACCTCGGATTTATTTTCGCCGCCTTCCGTTTCAATAATTATGTTACATCCCTGAGACAACAGCGACACTACATCTGTTTGATTAATATTAAGTTCAGTAGCTAAACCTAACTGATGGCAAAGCACAGAAGCTTGCTGGCTAATCTCAAACTCGCTCAAAAAAGTGAGAACAACGCGCTCTTTTTCCGGCTCCGCAAAGGCTATATAACATTCAGTACCTGTCGCGTGTCCCTCTGCACTGTAGAGCAATTCTCGCTCCAGCAAAGCATTAATTAACATAGATTTTCCCGCACTGAAAGCGCCAGCAAACACAATTTCAAACTCAGGAGAAATTGCCTTTTTCAGAGAAGCTTGTACCGCCGTGATATCTTGTTGTCGCAAAGACGATTCCTGACGCAGCAGTTGCAGTAAAGAGTCAACGTGCTCTTGCAGATTGTTGCATTGAGGGGGCATTTGAGTCATCGCGGCAGACTGCTCCTGATTTTGGGAAAATTACCTTATTGTTAATTCTCTGCTAGTTCAGGAATAATCACAACAGTAATTTTACTTATGGGATCCAGGATTGCTGAAAGTACGATCGGCTATTCTGGCGACAAATCCTATCGTTTACGGTTGTTTCGGAATTATTAAACCGCAGAGGCCGCAGAGGGCGCAGAGGAAGAGAAGAGAGAAATGAATAATTCCGATGCCAACGGATTTGATATCATCTATTTACAGCCAAGTGGCTAAATGTAATATGTCAGTAAAATTTAGCCAAGCATTTCCTAATTTTTCGTACAGAATTAGTAGTAAGGCGCGCATTATTGCGCCCCTACAAAATTAAACGAGCGCATTGCGGACTCTACATTAAACCGATAAATCCTGACGCGGTTTAAAAGACTCAACCTGGCGCAACTTTTCGTATAATTCCCGTTCCTCCTCGCTAATTTCTTTGGGAATTAACACCTGAATTTCTACCAATTGATCGCCCCGATCGCCATTTCCTGTTGGATAGCCCTTGTTAGCCATTCGCAACCGCTTTCCAGACGTTACTCCCGGTGGCAATTTCATCTTTACCAGGCCATCCAGCGTCGGTACTTCCACATCTCCACCCAACACCGCTTCGCTGGGAGTCAGTGGCAATTCGCAGCAAACATCGGACATTTCCAATCGAAAAAATGGATGGGGAGAAACCGTGATTTTCAAATATAAATCTCCGCCGCCCATACCTTGATTTCGCAAGCGAATCCGCTGACCTGATACCATAGCAGGAGGCAGATTCACCTCGATCGCTCGCCCATCTTCCAGACGAATTCGCTCAGTACCGCCCGAATAAGCCCTTTCCAAAGGCAGAGTTAGCCTGGCCTCAATGTCTCTTCTCGTTTCGCGATCGACTGTTTCCCTAATTTCCCGTCGCATTTCCCGATCGGCTATATCCTTTCTGATTTCGCGATCGACTATCTCCCGTCGCATTTCCCGATCGACTGTTTCTCGTCGCATTTCGCGATCATCGAAATCCCGTCGCATTTCGCGATCGTCGAAATCCCGTCGCATTTCGCGATCGTCCAAATCCCTTCTAGGTGGGCGAGAATTAGCAACATAACTCGTTTTCTTAGAAGCCGTACTCCACGGTTCAGAGGAGGCTACTCCCGCTGCATCATTCGCTGTCGCCATCCTCACTTCCCGGCGTCTTCCGAGCACTTGGTCGAGAAATTTATTAAAATCCGAGTAATCGCTAAAATCGACCTCTTCGGCCGGTTTTTTGCGGGTAGTTTTACTGTTTCCCCAAGTTTTGAAATTGGGAAGTCGCACCCCTTGCTTTCCTTGAAATCCTTTTTGTTTCCAGAATTTACTAAACTGATCGTATTGAGCGCGCTTGTCGAGATCGGAAAGAATATCATAAGCTTCATTAATATCCTTAAACCTATCTTCAGCAGATTTATCACCTGGATTTACATCGGGGTGCAACTGTCTGGCTAGCCGTCGATAGGCTTTTTTTATCTCATCAGCCGTGGCATCTTTGGGCACTCCCAAAATTAAATAGTAATTGCGAAAATTCTGCATAGTTGGAGAAGGAAGAAGGAAGAAGGATGAGGGATGAGGAATGAGGGATGAAGGATGATGTTTTATCCTTCTAGTTTGTTGATTGTACTGACAATTAATCGTGTGAGTTCATCTGCTTCTTTGATAACAGGTAAGATTTTTTCTGGTGCTGCTTGCTAACCCTACTCTTTCAGAAATCACTCGATGAGTATCCAGTTGTCTGAGCGAACCGAGAGCTATTCGCAAATATCGAATCTACTCTTGTCTAGTAACACGCCCATATCCCTCCGCAATGTTAGCTGGTACTGATACAGATGCACGGCGAATTTGACTGGTAATACCATAAAGTTCAGACGAATGAAAAGATTTAGTTAATTCGTAGCAAACTTGACAAAGATAAATACTCCGCTGCCAGATGTATTGTTCTCTATGGGTCATACAACATAATTTTCTCCTTACTTATCATAGTAATCTTTATCTAATTCAAAGAAGTCTAGTGTAGGAGAGAAGAAAGAAAGGATCTGAGAAGAATTAGAAAAAGAGCTGTCACAAATTCTCTGCTGAAAATCCGTTATTTTCCTTCTTCCTTCTTCCCTCTTCCTTCTTCCTTCTTCCTTCAATTACAGCCAATCGTCGTCATCATCCCAATCGTCGCTTTGATTTTGATAAGGGCGAGTGGGGCGATTAGCACTGCTTCTACGATCGCCCATACGATCGCCCATACGATCGCCCATACGATCGCCCATACGATCGCCCATACGATCGTTCATGCGATCGCCCATGCGATCGTTCATACGATCGTATGGGCGATCGGGAATTGGATCGACAGTCGATCGCCTGTACGGCTTAGCATTGGTATAATAGCTGCTGTCATCGCTGCGCCGCTTGGTACCGTCGCCTGTAAAAGTCCGCTTTACCGACTCAAAGAAATCGTCATCGTCGTCATCCATCGCAAACGCTGAAACTTCCCGGCTCAAATCGTAAAGAGCATCTTGCAAATCCGAACCAACTTGGTCAACTCCGCGCTCATCATTGCGTTCCAAACTGTCTCGCAATTCGCGAATTAAAGTTTCAATTCGCTGGCGGCTTCTTTGAGCAAACTGCATTCCGCGATCGAGCGCAACTTCCCGCAACTGCCGCTCGGCTTGATAAGCTAAAGCTTCAGCGCGATTGCGTTTTTCCACCTTTTCCCGCTGCAACTTATCAGCTTGAGCAAACTGTTCCGCATCGCGAATCATTTGATTCACTTCCTGCTGAGTCAGCGTCGAAGCACCTTGCACAGTAATGCTTTGTTCCCTGCCGGTAGTTTTGTCCAAAGCAGTCACCAACAGCATCCCGTTAGCGTCAATATCAAAAGCTACTTGCACCTGCGGAATCCCTCGCGGTGCCGGCGGAATTCCAGTTAGTTTAAACCGTCCCAAAGACTTATTATCTCTGCCTAATTCCCGTTCCCCTTGGATCACGTGAATTTCTACCACAGTTTGGTTGTTTTCAGCAGTCGAAAAAATGTCCGATCGCCTGACGGGAATAGTAGTATTGCGAGGAATCAATTTTTTCATCACCCCGCCGATAGTTTCCAAACCCAGCGACAGCGGCGTCACATCCAACAGCAGCACATCGCGGACATCCCCACCCAAAATACCCGCTTGAATTGCCGCACCCACCGCCACAACTTCATCGGGATTCACATTTTGATTGGGTTCTCGATCGATCAAACTGCGAACCACTTCCTGAACTAAAGGAATGCGAGTCGAACCGCCGACCAACACAACTTCATCAATGCGAGAAGGACTCAAACTTGCATCAGCCAAAGCTTGTTTGACTGGCCGCCGCAACCGCTGCACCAAATCTGTGCACAGCCCCTCAAATTGACCGCGAGTCAGCCGCGTTTCCAGATGCAAAGGGCCATCTTCGTTCGCATCGATAAACGGCAAATTAATCTCGGTGACACCGACTCCAGACAGCTCAATCTTGGCTTTTTCTGCCGCTTCGATCAAGCGCTGCAAAGCTTGGCGGTTGCGTCGCAAATCAATTCCTTCTTTTTCTAAGAATTGTTCGGCCAACCAGTCAACAATTTTAGAGTCAAAATCATTGCCGCCCAATTGAGTATCGCCGCTAGTTGCTTTAACTTCAAATACTCCGTCTCCCACGTCTAAAATCGACACATCAAAAGTACCGCCGCCCAAATCAAACACTAAAATAGTTTGACTTTCTCGCCTCTCCAAACCGTAAGCCAAAGAAGCCGCCGTCGGCTCATTTAAAATCCGTTTGACATCAAGTCCGGCAATTCGTCCCGCATCGCGCGTCGCCTGTCGCTGCGAGTCGTTGAAATAAGCGGGAACAGTAATTACAGCCCCCGTCACCTCTTGTCCCAGATAGCGGCTGGCTTCATCGGCCAGTTTCCGCAAAACCATCGCCGAAATTTCCTCTGGGGCAAAATCTTTTTTCAGGCGGGGACACTTGATTTTGATGTTTCCGTTTTCGTCGCGGCGAGTTGTGTAAGGGACGCGCTTTGATTCTGGAGTCAGTTCGGTATATTTGCGCCCGATGTACCGCTTGACGGCGTAAAAGGTGTTTTGCGGGTTGAGAACAGTCTGGCGTCTGGCCATCTGTCCCACCAGGCGTTCTCCTTCCTTTGTGAAAGCGACTACCGAGGGAGTTGTCCGCATCCCTTCTGCATTGGCAATCACAACCGGTTTGCCGCCTTCCATGACGGCTACTACTGAGTTTGTTGTTCCGAGGTCAATGCCAACTACTTTACCCATGCGTCAGTTGTCTCCTGTGGCGTTGTGTGTAGCCTTTTCAATATAAGCGTTAAGTATGATTGCATTTATTGTACCGCGTCGAGAAGCGGGGGCTGCGGGGGGATTGCCTCACTTTGGTCAAGTGGCTGCGGTTGGCTGGGTGCGATCGCTCCCCTGGTGGATGTGCGAGATCCTGCGAGGAGTAGGAGTGTCAACTTTGGAAAGCCGTGTATGTCCATCTTTTGAGAGCTAAAAAAAGTTGAGAATTGATTAACTACTGCCTTTTGCTAAACTAAAAATAGCTAGCAGGATTGTTGAGCAAACAGGAACATAAAAATATGACTGTCAACTCTGTTCAAAATTCAGAAGCTTGTCAAGAACACTCGATCGTTGACGTGCAGCATACCAACTGCTGCATTGTGGGAGGTGGCCCGGCAGGTGCTGTTTTAGCATTACTTTTAGCGAGGCAAAATATTCCAGTCATGCTGCTAGAAGTACACAAAGATTTCGATCGAGAATTTCGCGGCGATACGCTGCATCCGTCAGTAATGGAAATTATGGATCAATTGGGTTTAGCAGAAAAATTGCTGGAATTGCCCCATACAAAAATGCGCCGCCTCACCATCCAAGCTGCTGGAAATACCGCCACCCTCGTAGATTTGTCCAGTCTCAAAACCAAGTATCCTTACATCACTATCCTTCCGCAAGTCAAGTTTCTCGAATTCATCACTGCCGAAGCGCAGCGCTACCCATGTTTTCAGCTAGTAATGGGAGCTAATGTCCAAGAAACGATTGTAGAAAATGGGGTTGTGTGCGGAATTCGATACCGGGGACGCGGGGGATGGCATGAAGTGCGATCGACCCTCACTGTCGGTGCAGACGGTCGCTTTTCCCGCCTTCGCCAATTAGCAGGTTTTGAACCGATTAAAACTTCCCCGCCGATGGATGTCCTTTGGTTTCGTTTTCCGCGCACTCCCCATGATGTCCAAGATTTCGGCGTGGGAGGTCGAGCTGTTGGAGGTCATTTATTAGCCATAATTGACCGCTTGGATTATTGGCAACTCGGTTACATTATTCTGAAAGGCAGCTATCAGAAATTGCGCGAATCAGGAATAGAAGCTTTGCAAAAATCTGTTGCTGAATTAGCACCAGAATTTGCAGATAGGGTCGAGCAACTGAAAGATTGGTCGCAAATTTCTTTTCTGTCCGTTGAATCGAGTCGCCTTCCCCGCTGGTATCGTCCCGGTTTGCTCTTAATTGGGGAGGCCGCTCACGTCATGTCGCCCGTAGGCGGTGTGGGAATTAACTATGCTATTCAAGATGCTGTCGTGGCAGCTAATGTACTCAGCGCGTCCCTGAAAAATAATCACTTGCATCTGTGGGATTTGGCAGAGGTGCAGCGACAGCGGGAGTTGCCTACACGCATCATTCAAGCATTTCAGTCGTTTGTACAGGAGCGAATTATTAAGGGGGCATTAGATACAAATCGACCGTTTACACCGCCACTTTTGTTGCAGTTACCAATTTTGCGAAATATTCCAGCGCGATTAATTGGTTTTGGATTAAACCGGGTTCGCGTGCGAAATTAATCAGATACACCAATCCTAAATATAGAGGTAGAATGACGCACTGGTGGTCAGAAACCGGGTTTTTTGACGAAAATCTTTCGCACTCACCCACATATTCGGTAAAAAACCCGCTTTCTTTGGCATAGATGAGTAATTCCTGACAAGATTGAATTTCAGTACAAACTTAATGAGGCCAGAGTTATGCAAAGTATTAAAGTACGATCGCACGTCGGTTCGGACGGGATGTTGCATTTGCAAGTCCCGGTTGGGATTACAGATACAGATTTGGAAGTTATTGTAGTTTTCCAGCGCATAACACCAGCAACTGAGGGTAAAACACCGGAAGATTTAGGCTGGTCGCCCGGTTTTTTTGAGAGAACTTTTGGGTGCTTTCAGGATGAACCTTTAGTGCGGGAAGAACAAGGGGAATTTGAGGAACGGGAGGAATTGCTGTGATTTATTTGCTGGATAGCAATACCTGTATCGGTTACTTGAACGGTAGAGCAATTGGAGTTTTGCAAAGGTTACAGGCTCTACCTTCTGAGGAGGTGGCAGTGTGTTCTATTGTTAAAGCTGAACTGTTCTATGGAGCTAGTAGAAGCAACAATCCCGATCGCTCGCTCGCCCAACAGCAAGATTTTTTTAATGGCTTTATATCTCTTCCCTTTGATGACCAGTCTGCCGTAATTTACGGTCAAATTCGCGCTCAACTAGCTGCATCTGGGACACCTATCGGCCCTAATGACCTCTTGATTGCCTCTATTGCTCTTGCCAACCACCTAATTCTTGTAACTCACAATACCCGCGAGTTCAGCCGCGTTGAGGGTTTGCGTCTGGAGGATTGGGAGATAGAGGTCTGAGTTAGATGTATCGAGTTTGCATCTACTCAAAATCAAAACTTATTTCAAAACAAAACAATGCTTGCGACCCAAATAACATTATGAAATTCACCCTAGATATAGAAAACAACCCTACAGGCTGGCCTGACCACACTCAGCTACCCGAATCAGACGGTACTTTTGTGAAGAATTTTCAAGAACATCCCCAAAGCATCCTGTTAACCGATTCAATTACTCCCCTCTTGCAAAGTATTCATCCAGATGGTAACTATTGTATCGGTCAAGACAGCGGTATTTATTGGCGATTAACTGAGCCGCTAGAACGGGGTGCGGAAGCACCGGACTGGTTTTATGTGCCTAATGTCCCGCCAACTATTGACGGTCAATTGCGCCGTTCTTATGTGATGTGGCAAGAATTTGTAGCACCGTTAATTGTGTTAGAATTTGTATCGGGCAATGGTGCAGAAGAACGGGACAGAACGCCTTTATTGCGATCGGGTCAACAGGAAACTAAGCCGGGTAAATTCTGGATTTATGAAAATGTGATCCGTCCGGCATTTTACGGGATTTATGAAGTAACTAAGGCTAGCGTTGAAGTCTATCACCTGATCGAAGATAGGTATCAATTAGTTGCTGCAAACGATCGCGGTCATTATCCCATTGAACCGTTAGGGGTGGAATTGGGAATTTGGCAAGGAAGGTATCAAAATGTTGAGTTACCTTGGCTGCGCTGGTGGGATAGTGCAGGAAATTTGCTGTTATCGGGAGCAGAAAGAGCCGATCGCGAACAAGAAAGAGCTCAACAAGCAGAAGACCAATTAGAGCAATTGCGCGCTCAGTTGCGATCGGCTGGAATTGAACCGGAATTGTGAATTGTCTGCAAGGGCGATCGCACCCATCCCCAACGATCGCACGTAAAAACTTTACAATGGCGATTGGGAACTCCGCTCGCTCTTCTTGAAGCTAAAATCAAACAACAACCCAAAATAAATCTATGGGACTCTTTGACAAGATTCGCGGCGAATTTGTCGATATCATCGAATGGTTGGACAATACCAGCGATACCATTGCCTATCGATTCGAGCGCCACCAAAACGAAATTAAACAAGGTGCTAAACTAACTGTACGGCCAGGACAAATAGCAGTCTTTGTCAGCGAAGGCCAAGTTGCCGATGTCTTCGATCCGGGAATGCACGAACTGTACACCCGCAACTTACCCATTCTCAGCACTTTAAAAGGTTGGCCCTACGGTTTCAATTCTCCCTTCAAAGCAGAAGTCTACTTTTTTAACACCAAAATATTTACCAACCTGAGATGGGGAACCTCTAACCCTGTAATTATCCGCGATCCAGAACTCGGCCCAGTGCGAATGCGGGCTTTTGGCACATACAACATTAAAGTTTCCCATCCAGAACAACTCTTAAAACAACTAATCAGCACTGACGGACTATTTCAAGTAGATGAAATCAGCGAACAGCTACGCAATACAATAGTCAGTGCCTTTGCCAATTGGGTTGGCAATTCCCGCGTTCCCCTGCTAGACTTTGCCGCCAACTACACCCACATGGGCGAACAGGTGCGAGTTGCCATAGGGCCAAGTATCCAGCAGTTTGGGTTAGAGTTAACTCAGCTATTAATTGAAAATATCTCGATGCCGCCTGAAGTTGAAGAAGCACTCGACAAACGAGCCTCGATCGGACTTCTGGGAAATATGCAGCAATATACCCAATATCAAGCTGCTAACGCCATAGAAGCATCAGCAAATAACCCTAGCGGCGGCAATCAAGCATTAGAATTTGGCATGGGAATGGCACTAGGTCAACAAATGACAAATATGATACAGTCACCAGCATCGCAAACTCCACCACCACCTCCCCCGCCAATACAAACTCAGTGGTATATTGCCCAGAACGGTCAACAATCAGGCCCTTTTGAATTGCATCAACTTCTGCAAAATGGTTTAACACATCAGGTAATGGTGTGGCGTGCGGGTTTTGACGGCTGGAAGTTAGCATCGCAAGTGCCGGAATTAGCATCTTTGTTGGCAACAGTCCCGCCGCCTCCCCCGCCAGCCGCCGCCTAAAATTTTGCATATTTAGTTAATTGGTAATTGGCAATTGGTATGCTTTCCCGATTACCAATTACCAATTACATCACCAATTAACCATTATGAATACTTCGGAACCTGCTGTTAAACGTTTTCCCTGTCCTAGCTGCGGGGCTTATTTAGAGTTCAACCCCCAAGCAGGAAAGCTCAAGTGTGCTTACTGTGGCTGGGAAGATGCAATTCCCCAAACTGCTGAAGAGGTAAAGGAGAACTCTTACGAACAATATCTCCAAATCGATCGCACGACGCTGACAACTTTATCAACAACAGCCCTGGAAGTAAAATGCAATGATTGCGGAGCAAGTGTTACTTTTGAACCGCCGAAAGTAGCGGGTAAATGCCCATTTTGTGCTTCTCCAATTGTGACGCAACCTGCAAAGGCTAGCCCTAGCGTACACCCAGAGGGAATTGTACCCTTTGAAGTTAGTGATAAACAGGCCAGAGAAAGCATTCAGAAGTGGCTCAGCAATCGCTGGTTTGCTCCCTCTGCTTTGAAATCCCTAGCCCAACAGGAGAAAATTCAAGGGGTTTATTTGCCGTTTTGGACTTACGACACTTATACGGTTAGTTACTATAGGGGCGATCGCGGAGAACACTACTACGTGACTGAAACTTATACGGAAACAAACTCGCAGGGCGAAACAGAAACTAAAACTCGCCAAGTGCAACATACCAGGTGGTGGCCTGTTTCTGGCAGAGTCGATCGCTTTTTTGACGATATTCTGATTCCCGCTACAACTTCGATCGATCGCCCGCGTCTGGATGCGTTAGAACCTTGGCATCTCAAGGAGTCGCTGCGCGCTTACAATTCATCTTATTTAGCTGGGTTTGAAGCGCAGCGATCGCAAGTTTCTCTCACTCAAGGGTTTGAATCTGCTAAAAATGTCATGGCCGGTACTATTCACTTCGATGTTTGTAGGAATATTGGTGGCGACGAGCAGCGGGTTCACAGCATTTCCACTGATTACAATGCTATCACTTTTAAGCATATTTTGCTACCTGTGTGGCTGTGCGCCTATCGCTATCAAAACCAGCGATATCAAGTAATGGTTAATGCACGCACCGCTGAAGTTCAAGGCGAACGTCCCTACAGTGTTTGGAAAATTACTGCTGCTGTTGTTAGCGGTGTCGTGCTTGCGGGTGTTATGTACCTATTATTTACTGGTAATTGGAGATATATCCGTGTTCCCGGTCTCCCTCAACCCCAACCCCAACCAACTTCGCTACCTGTACCGAGCCAAAAATTACCAACAGCGCCTATTCCCTCTACCACACCTGTACCGAACAAAAAATTACCGCCAGCGCCTATTCCCTCTACACTCTAGTAATTCTGGATGGAGCAGTCACCGGAGGCGGCGGAGGCATCGTCGTCGGTGTAGTACTCGCGATCGAGGTCAGTAAAATTAACTCAATCATTATTTTGTCCGAATCAATAAATTTAATGTAAATCTGCCTTAAGGAGTACACAACAGTGTTTTTAGGTATATTTTTTAAAACACCTAAATTAAAGAGAAGTTTTTCTCTTTAATTTAGGTGTTGCTTTAAGGATAGATTATGAGTACAGTCGATTTAATTCTGCTGACGATTTTAATAAAAACCAATACTATTTTTATTAAAAATAGATAAAATACGAACCCTCGATATTTAAAAACACCTTCAATAACTGCATATTATAACATATAAAACATACTGATCGACCGAAAAATTGTAAACATATTGTGTCCCAAACTCAAACAAATATTTAATTAGTACAACCAAAGAACTTTTAATAACTCAATTGGAGAATCAATTGTATGAATCAAAATCAAATTAAATGGTTGGCGGCAGCTCTAATGCTAATAGACCACATCGGATTGATGATTGAAGCAGAACCCATGCGTATCATGGGCCGCCTCAGTTTTCCGTTGTTTAGTTGGGTGTTTGCTCAAAACTGGAAACGACCGGGGGACAAAAATCCTCTAATTACTCGACTGATATTATTTGGGGTAATTTCTCAAATACCTCATATGTTACTTTTTGGCAATTTACAGTTAAACATCATGTTTAGCTTTGCCGTAGCAGCACTAACTTTGAGCTACATCCGACGCTTCGATCGCAAAATTGCAGTTTTAAGCATAGGTCTAGTAAGTGCTCAAATTTTAGGAGTGACTTACGGCTGGTATGCAGTGGCTTGCCCGCTATTGATGATTAGGTGGAATGGAGGAGGCGATCGCCTTTGGTGGTTCGGCTGGACTATAGCGAATATCGGATATGCAATTAGTTGCAAAAGCTGGATTCAAATTTTCGCTATATTCACACCGCTAGTTCTGGCATACTACGATACCTCTAAAGACAAAAAACCAACGGCTCTAGAAAAAAGATTTTTCTATTATTTTTACCCACTACACCTTGGGGGGCTAGCGGCACTGCGAACAATTGTTTAAATAATACTGGGGATTCTAATTAGTTCATTGTTGATTTTTTATTGAAGCGAAGTACAACCGCGTCTCTGAGCGATCGCCCTCACAGAAGAGTGCGATCGCTTTCCTGTAACTTGCCTTCACTCTGTCATCCAGGACAATCTGACAGAAGTCGGGGATCTTTGCTGGCTTACCCGTCTGTGAGATTTTTCCCTAGGCTGAGAATGACAAAATATTGTAACGAGTTGTAAAGTATAATTAAACCGAAGCGAACACAGAGGCCAAGTAGTATCAAATGCGAGTTGCGATCGCCGGAGCAGGCTTAGCAGGACTTTCCTGCGCTAAATATCTTACCGACGCGGGCCACACCCCCATCCTCCTAGAAAGTCGGGACGTACTCGGCGGCAAAGTAGCCGCCTGGAAAGATGCAGACGGCGACTGGTACGAAACCGGCCTCCACATCTTCTTCGGCGCATACCCGAATATGCTCCAACTCTTCAAAGAACTTGACATCGAAGACCGGCTGCAATGGAAAGAGCACTCGATGATTTTCAATCAGCCGGAAACCCCCGGAACCTATTCCCGCTTTGACTTTCCCGACCTTCCGGCTCCCTTCAACGGCGTCGCAGCCATCTTGAGCAACAACGATATGCTCACCTGGCCGGAAAAAATCCGCTTCGGTATAGGTTTGATTCCGGCGATGCTTCAGGGTCAAAACTATGTCGAAGAAATGGACAAATACTCGTTTTCCGACTGGCTCAAAAAGCAAAACATCCCCCCCAGAGTCGAAAAAGAAGTATTCATCGCCATGTCCAAGGCGCTCAACTTCATCGACCCCCACGAAATATCTGCAACCATACTGCTGACAGCCCTCAACCGCTTCTTGCAAGAGAAAAAAGGCTCGAAAATGGCCTTTTTAGACGGTTCCCCCACAGAAAGGTTGTGTCAGCCGATGGTAGACTACATAACTGAGCGCGGCGGCGAAGTCCGCCTGAATGCACCCATCAAAGAGTTTTTGCTCAACGATGACAAGACGGTGCGCGGCTTCCACATTCGGGGAGTAAAAGGGGCAGAGTCAGAAATTCTGACGGCCGATATTTACGTTTCCGCGATGCCGGTTGACCCGCTCAAGTTGATGATGCCGAAACCTTGGGGCGAAATGGATTATTTCAAACAGCTCGAAGGCTTGGAGGGAGTACCCGTCATTAATGTACACTTGTGGTTCGATCGCAAGCTAACTGAAATCGACCATTTGCTGTTCTCGCGATCGCCCCTGCTGAGCGTCTACGCCGACATGAGCAACACCTGCCGCGAATATGCCAACCCAGACAAATCCATGCTGGAACTGGTTTTAGCACCGGCCAAAGACTGGATAGGCAAGTCTGACGAAGATATCGTCGCAGCCACAATGGTCGAGTTAGAAAAACTCTTTCCCGATCAAATCCCAGAACCAGCCAAACTGCTCAAATATCACGTAGTCAAAACCCCACGTTCCGTCTACAAAGCTACTCCCGGACGCCAGCAGTGCCGTCCCACCCAAACAACTCCCATTAGCAATTTCTATCTAACGGGGGATTATACGATGCAGCGTTATCTTGCGAGTATGGAAGGTGCCGTGCTTTCTGGTAAGCTGACAGCGCAGGCTATTTCAACGGCCAATAACCAATGAAAAATTAAGAATTTTTCATAAAGACGTAAAAAATCTCCCGTTTTCTAAACGGGGGAAAATCAGTTCTAATCTTTAAATTTCTTATTCTCGGATGCTGCAACTGTCAAAACTCCAGTGCATGAGAACTCTGGCTTCTGTGGATGACTCTTACGAACTGTGCCGCCAAGTCACGGCGAGTTATGCCAAAAATTTTTATTTAGGCACTCAACTCATGCCCGAAGCCAAGCGTCGGGCGATTTGGGCGATTTACGTCTGGTGCCGCCGCACCGACGAACTCGTAGACGGGCCGGGTTCTGATGCAACGACCCCTGAAACCCTCAATCTGTGGGAAAAACGCCTAGAATCTGTGTTTGCCGGCCATCCTCACGATGACTACGACGTAGCTTTGGTGGATACGCTGTCTCGTTTCCCGATCGACATTCAGCCGTTTCGAGAGATGATTGCGGGCCAGCAAATGGACTTGTACCGCAGCCGCTACGAAACTTTTGAAGAGCTCAATCTTTACTGTTATCGAGTAGCGGGTACTGTAGGGCTGATGTCGATGTCTGTCATGGGTGTAGGCGAATCGAGCTCCGCTGCTAACTGGAATTGGCACTGGGGGAATAGAATTCCCAAAGAAGAAGCTATAGCCCTGGGTATTGCCAAGCAGTTGACTAATATTCTGCGCGATGTCGGAGAAGACGCCCGCCGCGGCCGCATTTACATTCCCTTAGAAGACTTAGCCTTGTTTAACTACACCGAAGAAGATTTATTCAACGGTGTAATTGACAACCGCTGGCGGGAATTGATGCGGTTTCAAATTCAGCGAGCTCGCAAATTATACGCCAGCGCCGAACCGGGAATAAAAGTGCTCAGTCCCGATATCCGCTGGACTGTTTGGGCGGCTACTATGCTGTACAGCAGGATCTTAAATGCGATCGAACGCAATCAGTACGATGTTTTCCAGAAGCGGGCTTATGTTAGCAATTCTCAGAAACTGCTGTGTCTCCCCGCCGCTTGGATGAAGTCAAAAGTGCTTTAGCCGCAGGCAATTTTGCTGGGGATTCGGCAACGGGTAAGGGGTATTTGTCAAGTTACAAATTATATGATGTCCAGCAAATTGCATATGAGGTTTGTGGGGATGCGCTAGTGCCGTGTCCCTAACTTTAGTGGGTTAACTTAAGTCAATTTATAAGTCAAATTAGTGGAGTAGCGGGCGGAATTTTCAATTGGGCGATCGAACTTTCCAACAATTGCTTTTCCTGCTGGAGTTTTGCTTCTAAATTTTGAATTTGTTCTCGGCGGGCTTCAACTTCAATCAAGCGGCGAGACAATTCTTGACTCTGCAAAGTGAGAGATTGCCTCCAATCTTCTGCTTTCTGGGCTTCTTGCTGCAAAAAATCGGGAGTAAAGCCTGTTGTTAAATATTTCTCAACTAATTGTAGTACCCAGTTTGTAGCTGCTTGAATATTTACAACCTGGTTATTTTCGCCAATATCTGCTAATACTAGCATCCCTTCATTTAAAACATTAGGTGCAGAGTTAATTGGATTTTGAGCAAAATCTGGCGGTAGGGTCAAGACAGTTTCTTCAAAAAGCATAGCCCAAGTATCCTCAGCATTTTGGCAAGCCAGCAATTGCAGACTTATCTCGCCTAAAATTTCCTGATTTTTTACTTGGGCTAAATATAACATGAGGGTAATAAGTGATTGCTTATTAGTTATTCATAACTGGTAATGGGTAAAAACAGCTATCCGTGTATCCGTGCATTCCGCGTCCTGCTATTGGTAATTGATAATTGTAGGATTTGCGATATCGTAGGGGCGGGTTTTACAAACAATTTATGCTTGAAACTAACTATCTCGTAAACCCGCCCCGGCCACAGTCAACAGTCAACAGTCAACAGTCAACTCTTAAAACAACTTTAGCCGATCGCGCAAAATCTCAGCTTGTTTTTCGGCTTCCGCCAAAGCATCCCTCGCCCCCTGAACCACATCAGGAGTAGCCTTATCCACAAACTTCTGATTAGTCAAGCGCGCCGCAGTATGCTTAATTTCAGCTTCCACCTTGCTCAACTTCTTCTCTAATTTAGCACGCAAAGCGGCCAAATCCACGACCCCAGCCAGAGGAATCAATACTTGCACAGTACCGACAACCCCGGCAATTGACCCCCCTTGCCCCCCATTACCAAGGGGGGATTCTGCATCCAAACTAGCAGTTACGGTCAGATTTTCGACTTTTGCCAAATCCTGAATGTAAACGCTTCCATCTGAGATTATTTGGCGTTCTTTCTCGCTTTCGCTTTGCAAAATCGCCGTGACCTTCACACTCGGTTTGATATCAGCATCTGCCCGCAAATTGCGAATAGTGCGAATAGTACCAAACAATAACTCAAACTGCTGTTCTAATTCAGCATCAATTAGCGAGATATCGGCTTCAGGATAAGCTTGCAAAGCCAAACATCGATCGTCACCTGTTTGAGTCAGAGTGTGCCAAATCTCCTCAGTAATGTGTGGCATAAAAGGATGCAGCAGTTTCAGAATCCCTTCCAACACAAAAGCAAAAGTTTGCTGTGCCACTTTCTTAGAATTTGGTTCCGCATCCTGCTGCAAGCGAGACTTGACTAACTCAATATACCAGTCACAGAAATCGCCCCAGATAAACTCATAAAGTCCCTTCGCTGCTTCCCCCAAACCGTAATTTTCCAAACAATTGCGGCTTTCTTGCACAACTTGATAATAGCGAGACAGAATCCAGCGATCGCACAATTCCAACCCTTCTTCTTTCCCCCCCTTGGTAAGGGGGGGTTGAGGAATTCCTAACTGCTGCGGCGTCTGTCCCTCCAAATTCATCATCACAAACCTGGCCGCATTCCACAACTTATTCGTGAAGTTCCGCGAAGCTTCCACTGATTTCGATTCATCAGTTTTGCGATCGTACTCCATGCGAATATTTTGGCCGGCCCCTACCACTTCCTTAACCAAAGTGTAGCGCAAAGCATCAGTACCGTACTTGCCAATCAACAGCAGCGGGTCGATACCGTTATTTTTACTCTTAGACATTTTTTGACCGTTTTCATCCAACACCAAACCGTGAATGTAAACAGTATCAAAAGGCATCTTTTCTGTAAAATGTCCGGCCATCATCGTCATTCTAGCAACCCAGAAAAAGATGATATCAAAACCTGTAACCAAAGTAGTTGTCGGATAGTAAAACTCCAAATCTTTAGTTTTGTCAGGCCATCCCAGAGTTGAAAAAGGCCACAACCCGGACGAAAACCAAGTATCCAATACGTCGGGATCTCTTGCTAGCTGCACGTCATTACCAAATTTAGCCGTAGCTTTTTCCTTAGCTTCAGCTTCAGTTTTCGCCACTATAAAAGGTGTTGTATCAGTAATTTCTCCTTGGGTTTCGCTAACAGCATACCAAGCCGGGATTTGGTGTCCCCACCACAATTGGCGGGAGATACACCAATCTTTCAGCTTCACCAACCAATCGCGATAAACCTTTGTCCATCTGTCAGGAACAAAGACTGGTGAGTTACTTTGATCTAATGCTTCTAAAGCGCGTTGAGAAAGAGGGTCTATCTTCACAAACCATTGCGTAGATATCAAAGGTTCGACCGGAACTTTGCCGCGTTCGCTGTAGGGAACTGTATGCTTATAATCTTCTATTTTAACCAAAACCCCGTCAGCTTCTAAGCGCTGCACCACATTTTTCCGGGCAACAAATCGGTCTTGTCCCTGGAACTCTCCGGCATTTTCATTTAAAGTGCCGTCCTTATTCATGATGTTAATAAACGGCAAATTGTGACGCTTACCCATCTCGAAGTCATTCGGATCGTGGGCGGGAGTTACTTTGACACAACCTGTTCCGAAAGTCGGATCGACAAACTCATCAGCAATGATTGGTATTTCGCGATTCACGATCGGCAAAGTGACAGTTTTACCGATAAGATGTTTGTAGCGATCGTCCTGTGGATTCACCGCCACCCCTGTATCGCCCAACATCGTTTCCGGCCGAGTCGTCGCCACCTCCAAATAACCAGAACCATCCGTCAAAGGATAGCGGAAATGCCACAAATGCCCGTCAACTTCCTGCTGGTCTACCTCCAAATCCGACACAGCAGACTGACTGGCCGGACACCAATTCACCAGGTAATTACCGCGATAAATCAGCCCCTCATCGTACAGGCGGACAAACGCTTCTAAAACCGCAGCGGATAAGCCTTCATCCATCGTAAAGCGTTCACGCGACCAATCGACAGACACGCCCAAACTGCGTAATTGATTAGTAATAGTATTGCCCGATTCAGCTTTCCACTCCCAGGCGCGTTCCAAGAATTTTTCTCTGCCTAAATCGTGGCGAGTTTTGCCTTCTGCTTTGAGTTGCTTTTCGAGAATAGTTTGAACTGCGATGCTAGCATGATCCGTTCCCGGCAACCACAGGGTATTGCGTCCAGTCATGCGGTGATAGCGGACGAGAACATCAATCAGCGTCTCTTCAAAAGCGTGTCCCATGTGGAGGCTGCCGGTCACGTTGGGCGGCGGGATGACTACGCAGTAAGGTTCGCCGCCGGCTTCTGGGTCAGCTTTGAAGGTTTGGTTGTCTTCCCAGTATTTTTGCCATTTGGCTTCGGTGGCTTGGGGGTCGTATTGGGGAGGTAGGTTTGCGGTCATGGTGGCTTGAGAGTTTGATCTTATTTAGATTGTGCCATAGAAGGGAGGAGAAGAGTTTTGAAGCGCATCCGCGTCAGAGGCAGAGGGAAGAGCGATATTCAAGGCGGGGCGGGTTTACGTTAAAATGAAGGTAAAATTAAAAGGTTTGATGGCATTATGAATGTAGCAGCACTTCGACATCAAATCGATCGATGGCTCGATCGACTTTCTCCAGAACATCTGGCATTAGTTGCGAGTTTTATAGAGTTTCTAAGCCAAAAGCAACGGCAGGGGGTAATCATTTCGCAAAATAATCTGCCAGAGGTTTTCTCAGCAGAAATCCAAGAGATGCCTCCTGCTAATTCTTTTAATATTCCAGAACCCTCAGAAATTGACGGAGAGGGGCAATCTAAAGCAGCGCTTCTACAAGATTTTCGGCAAGCTTGGCACGAAGCCATGACTGGGCAAACCATTTCGGTTGCTCAAATGTGGGAAGGAATTGAAAATGACTGACTTGCCCTTAATTCAAGTTATAGTTTCACCAACCTTCAATCGCAATTTACGCACTCTTGCAAAAAAATACCGCAGCATTCGCAATGATATTCAACCCATTATCGAACTACTTACACGGGGAGAACTGCCCGGAGATCGAATTGCTGGAGTGGGTTATGCAGTCTTCAAGTTGAGAGTCCGAAATAGCGACACTCAAAAAGGTAAAAGTGGTGGATACCGTTTAATTTACTACGTCCAAACAGCAACGGGAATCATTTTGCTGACCCTTTACACCAAATCCGAACAAGTCGATATTGCAGCAGAGGATATTCAAAACATTATTACAGAATACGAGCAGCAGCAGAGCGAAGATCGAGAGGATATCTAAGAGTTGGGGAATCTTGCGCCGTCGAATATGAGGTCTCGACATCTTCAGTGGTTAAATCCTTTTAATATCTTATTTGACAGAAATCCCTAATCCAAAACCCGCCTTCTCTCGGAGAAAGCCACGATTTTGCAGAGAAATCGGTTTTCTTTTTGCCTTAGTCCTAGTGGTAAAACAACTTGCAATAATTAAGGAGCGCAATGAATAACAGCTATCAAACTCCAGGAATTGAGTTTTTTGTTCTCAAACTCAAACAAAACTTTATAGTTTGTAGGCGGGTTTAACATCGTATAGCAACACGGGCGACTGCTATATGTCGATTATTTCACCTCCTTATAATCCACCCCATAACTCGTATCTCTCCCCGACAAATACGTCGTTTTCCCCGTTAAAGTCTCCAGAGTTTTTTTCGTTTCAGCCGAAGTAATCGAATTCAGCGGCACGCCGAACTTGCTAGCCAAACCAGCGGCCACGCCCACACCTTGTCCTTGATAAATATTCACCGTCGCAATTCGCCCGACAGATACAGCCATACCGACATAACCGGACGATCGCCCGACAATGGCTAAATTCTTGACTTTGCTAGCCAAAGCGCTTTCTATGCCGAAATTATAGACTGGCAGCGGCGGAATTCTCGCAGATAAATTCTTGACTCCGCCCCGCATATCGAAATCGTAGGAAAAACTGCCGATCGACTTTTCGGGTACTGTTCCCCCTTTGATAATCTCCTTCCCCGTCAGCGGATCTACCACATCGCGAACGTTCAAAGTTTGCCTGATATAAATCTCGTCGGGAATAAATACTCTCACATCTTTACCAGACTTCTTTTGTAGCCAGTATTGGAGAAATGACATTTCTCTAATCATTTCAGGAGTCGGTTTTCTGCCGTTAGCTTCCATCTTCATGATTTGGTCAACTTGGTATTTAAACAGAAACCCGTTCCATGACAGCACATTTTTGTTATAAACGCAGACATTGCCTTTATCAAAAAAGAATCCTTTATTTTGACTGAAGGGCAGCTTTCTGTCTATGTGATACGCTGCTCCTATCGCTACACTTCTGATATCGTAGCCGTCTGTATATGGCTGATAAATCGTACTCCAGAAATTCCTCATCCAGAATTTTGTACTAGCCGGATCTTTCGATTTCATAATGCTTTCTTTAATTTTTTTTACCAAAGGCCGGTTGTAGAGAATTTCATCTTCTATTCTGCGGAATTCGGACATCGTTATACCTGTAATTCTCGGAACTACAGAGACTGCTAAAGTTTCATTTTTGGATTTTATATTTTGAGATTGATATCCTGTATAATAAGATAATCCGGCTTTTCTGGCTAATTCCGCGTCTTGAGTTACGTCAATAAAAGAGTTGGCTTTAATTTTTAAGGTGCTGCCTTTTACTTCGGCATATTCGATTTTTTTATCTACGACGTGGGGAGTAAGAGTTGAGTTGGAAATAACTCTGACTTTGGCTGCAGAAAGCATTTGCCTGAGAGCTTGATCTGCTCTTTTTGGGTCTAAGCAAGATTCGCGCGCATTCGCTTTATCTAAGAATTCCTTAAAACATTGGGCGTAGGGTTGGCGGTACCAATCGGGGATTTTATCTAAATCGATGTAAGCTAAACCGCCGCGGGTGAGTAAGCCACCCAAAGGTGCTCTTCCGTAGTTCGATCGCACGATCGCAACTTTGCCCTTTGCGCCTAAAGTCTTCTTAGCCCATATCGCCGCACATATCCCCGGTACTTCATCACCATATACTACTACATCAAACTTTTGCTCCGGTGATTTTTTGGGAACTACCGGAGGCGGGCTGCTGGGTTTTTGCGGCAGATTTCCAGCGTCTAAGGTTGCACTTGCTGGGTCTCTATTTGCGATATAATTTTCTATTTCTCTGAACGGCGGGTAATTAAGTAAAAGTTTTAGCGCTGCAAAGATGATTGCAATTGAAGCTAGTTTCTTGAAAGTAGAGAGCATTCAGTTGACTCGTGGATAAATTTGCAATACCTGAAAGGGCAGTTCAGGGTTTACGGAGTTGAATATAGCACGTTTAGATAATTTCGACACAAGTTTAAATTTTCCGGGAACCGTGGTAAACGAATCTTCTCAACCCAAACCTGGTGATGCTGTCCTTGGCAGCCAAAATGCTACAATTACATCAATCATCAATTTAAACATAAAAAACATGACTTTTGAGGCAGTTTTAAATCTTGTTAAGCACTTGTCTCTAGCCGAAAAGTTACGATTGATTAAGTGGATTGTTCCTGAAATAGAACGAGAATTAGTGGTTCGGCCCGCTCCCCGCAAATCATTGTGGGGTTTATGTGCTGACTTGGGAATTGCACCTTCTGCCGCTGATATAGATGAAGGTCGCAGCGAAGAATGGGCGAATTTCCCAAGGGAGGATTTCTAATGCTGCGTGCTGTACCTGATACTCATGCTGTTATCTGATATATCTTTGCCGATTCACGACTTTCGGTGACTGCTAGAACGACAATAGAACAGATAGCTGCCGAGGGAAATCAGGTGGCTTTTTCATCAATTACATTAGCAGAAATTGTCTATCTGAGCGAGTGAGGGCCGATTAATTCAACTACTGTCGCTCTATTATTGAGAGAAGTTGAGAGCGATGATGCCTTATTGGTTGAAATTCCTTTCGATCGCAATATAGCTTTGACTTTAAGGCAAGTTGACCGATCGCAAATTCCCGATTTGCCCGATCGCATTATTGCTGCTACTGCTTTGTATCTTAATGTACCCGTTATTAGTCGCGATCGCCGGATTCAATTATCTAGTATAGACACAATTTGGTAAATCTGAGTCACTCGGCGCAAGTTTAAATTTTCCGGGAACTGTTGTTAGCGGTTTTGCCTGTGTTACTGGTTTGGGAGGGCTATTGATGTGGGTAAAGATGGGGGGTGCGATCGCATCTCAGATATCTGGTGTCGGGAAGGGCGATCGGCTACAATAATTTAAGAACAACAAGTGAGTCACCTTAAACATACAGAAAAAATGGAAAAAGTTTTTGTACATCCTGAATGTCCTTTTTCAGTAGAGACATTTAGCTTATTGACCGAATTTTATGAAAACCCCATGTGGGATTTTTACCGGGAACACAAAAAAGATTTCTTAAAATATGTAGAAGAGCCAGTCAAGTATATTTTAAGCCAGGTAGAAGAGCAGTTGCCTGATTATATTAACAAACATATAAATATTAACTATGAGAGCTGTTGGTTCCTTCCAAAATATTGCGAATCTAGAGTAGTCTACAGGGTAGACTACTCTAGTTTTAACAGTATAATTCATCCCCAATCTCCTCAGTTAATGTTAAGAATTGAGGATCGGACATTAAGCTTTGGCTTGGAGGTCAAAGAAAATCTGTTTCAATTAATGCTATATAGTTACAAAGAAAATTATAGAGATGAGGTTTATTTTATCGAAACTCTCAAAACTTACAAGCTTAGTAATCAACATCATTTTTATTTAGAATCTAGCTGGATAGAAGATTTTGATAATGATGAGTATTTTTTTAAGGGTTTAAATAGGAAGGATATTTATTACCAAATGGAATCTGAAAAAAACTTTTATGAATTATTAGAAATTTTTTTGGAAAATGTTACTATCGATTCACAAGAATTTGAAAAACTTAAAGGTTTTTTGTTTCGTAATATTTTTGCTGGTATATCACTGGAGTCAAGACAAATATTAGGATGTTCTGCCAAACAACTAATTTATAAAGTAGCCCAAACATTTAAAAATTTATTTCCATTGTTTTTAATCTCTAATCTCTACGCTGACCCGTATTCACCTCTTCTTCTCCATGAATATCTTTCAGTATATGAAAAGGGATTTAATGCAGTGTATCAACTAGAAACAATTTCAGAAATTACTGGTTTTAAAACAAACCAACTAACTCAGTGGATACAGGCCATTAACCGCAAACGCCAAACCATCATCCAAGGCCCGCCCGGAACCGGAAAAACATTCATTGCTGAAAAATTAGCCAAACACTTAATCGGCGGCGGTGAGGGTTTCTCAGACATTATCCAATTTCACCCCGCCTACACCTACGAAGACTTTATCGAAGGCATCCGCCCAATCACTCAAAACGGACAATTAACCTACTCAATAGTTCCCGGTAGATTCCTAGAATTCTGCGAAAAAGTCGAAGCCTGTGAAGACACTTGCGTTCTCATTATTGATGAAATTAATCGCGCCAATCTCTCTCAAGTCTTTGGCGAATTAATGTATCTCCTAGATGACCGACAAGACACAGCACGCTTTATTACACTAGCCAGCGGTAAACTATTTAGAATCCCTACAAATGTCCGCATTATCGGCACAATGAACACAGCAGACCGTTCTATTGCCTTAGTCGATAACGCACTCCGCCGCCGCTTCGCATTCATTCCCGTCTATCCAAACTATGAAGTCCTGCAACACTATCACCAAAAATGGCAAACTGGTTTTCCAGTTTATAAATTAACTAGCATTCTAGAAGATGTCAATCGCGCAATTAACAACAAACACTATGAACTCGGCATCTCCTTCTTTTTGACAAAAACCTTAGCTGAAGATATCCAAGATATTTGGCAAATGGAAATCGAGCCATACCTCGAAGAATACTTCTTTGATAACCAAGCAAAAATGAAGGAATTTCTCTGGAATAAAATCAAAGATAAATTGAGCCAGTGATAATTTTATGAAACGAGAATCACCCCCCATCGAACTGACAGAATATGAATTACGAATTTTAGATCGAGACTTAATCCCCGAATCAGTAGGAAAAAAAATACACCATAATTATGCCAAGGAAATCGAGATAGAATTTCCCAACCCTAAAACACAAGATAAATGGCACTTGAAATCTAAAGGCAGAGTTGGCAACATTCCCATCACTCCAGAATTTCACATTATCATCCGCCCAAAGGTTCGCATAAACGACCTCTTCGGAATGCTTGACTATGCCTACAACCTTAAGATAAAATTTCCCCAAGGCTCGATTCAGTGCCAATCTTTACAAGAAACTTACGAGAGATTAGCTAACATTCTTGCCCAAAAAATTCTAGAACGCTGTCGCAAAGGATTATATCGCGATTACTTATCCAAAACAGAAAAACTCGCCTACATTCGCGGCCGCGTCGATGTGCGGTCAGCCCTGCAAAAACCTTGGGATGTTAAACTAAAATGCCACTATAACGAACAAACAGGCGATATCGAAGATAATCAAATACTCGCTTGGACACTCTTCATCATTGGCCGCAGCGGTTTCTGCCGTGAATCTGTTTCATCCACTGTGCGAAAAGCCTTTCACGCACTCCAAGGATTTGTTACATTAAAACATTTTAAATCAGAAGCTTGTATTGATAGAAATTATCACCGTTTGAATGAAGATTATCAACTTTTACACGCCTTATGTCGATTCTTTTTAGATAACACAGGGCCCAGTCACGAAACAGGCGATCGCGAAATGCTCCCTTTTCTCCTAGACATGGCTAAATTATACGAACAATTTGTCGCTGAATGGCTCAAAGCAAATACACCAAAAGGCTTTTTTGTCAAACCACAACACCTAGTCATTCATGACCAAAACTATTTCGATCGGATTGACTTACTGCTGTGCGATATAGAAACCAATGAAATCCTGTATGTCCTGGATACAAAATACAAAGCTCCCGATAAAGTAGACAATACGGATCGTAATCAAGTAGTTACCTACGCCACGCTATTAAACTGTAAAAATGCAATTCTCATCTACCCTCAAACTCTCAAAGCGCCCATAGACCAACAAATTGGCGCTATCCGAGTTCGCAGTCTAACTTTTTCCCTAGATAGCGATCTGAATGAAGCCGGAAAAACCTTCTTAACCTCTCTACTTCCACACACCCTCCCCTAACTCTACTCTGCGCCCTCTGCGCCCTCTGCGGTTCATTTCTCCACAAAAAAAGAGGCGCAATTGCGCCTCCCAAATCTTTCATGTCTGCGTTTTAAACACTAACAGCCACTTTCGCTTCTTTTGCAGTCAACTTCTCGTAAGTCGCCCGCATCTTCAATCCGACTAACACTTGGAACAAACCAGTTCCATTGTTGGAACCAGGATACTCGCGGTGCTGGAGCAACAGGTGAGTTAACTCGCCTTCATACTTCGCAGAAGTCTTGCTCAAATGGCTTTCGATGTAAATAACTTCTTCGAGATTCTCGAATTGACCATCTACTTCCAAAATCGAGACTTCGTGACCGTAGAAAGCATCGGGCCCGTAGTACATCTTAATTCCCGGATAGGAACAAGTCAGCTTGCGGCCGCAAGGAACCCAGTTAATTGTTGAACCTTCGTCAAACAAATACGCAGGCTCAAAATTGGCGATGCCTTCGCGCTGGATCATTTGCACGCGCAGAACCTTCCGCTCCTTGTCATCTTTGATCAAGTTGGTCGGCAACACTTGAATTACCACATCAGCATATTGCTTTTGCGGGTCGATGTAGGCCGTAAAATCAGGTTTGCGAGCATTGATCGCAAACAGCACGTCTTCGTAACGGTGGCCCCGTTCCGCCATGTCGCGCTGGATTTTCCAAGCAATTTTTACCTCGTCGCTAATGTCGAGGTAGACGCTGAAGTCGAGGAGCGATCGAACTCGCTCGTCGTACAGCGGGTGCAGCCCCTCAATCACAATCACGTGATTCGGCTCTACCCTTTCGGGCGGGTCGATCATACCGGTTTCGTGGTTGTAGATCGGCTTGTCGATCGCATGACCTTCTTTGAGGGCCTTCATTTGCTCGGCCATCAGGTCAAAATTGTTGGCTCTGGGGTCAAGGGCTGTAATCCCTGTTTCCTTGCGCTGCTTGCGATCGAGACTGTGATAGTCGTCAAGGCAGATTACAGTCACGAAATCTTCCCCGAATAAATCTGTCAATCGGCGTAAAAAAGTAGATTTTCCGCATCCGGAATCTCCGGCAACGCCAATTAAAACCACGCGATCCGGCTTACTGGTCATAGTTTCCCTCTAAAACAATCACGGTTTACTAACTAACTCAAGTCTAGATTCCACAAAATTTCAGCCCGCAGGTAGCGACCAGCAGGCTTTGTGCTGCTTTGCTACCCCGAGAGGATCGAGTTCTCACCAGCATACAGCAGTGAGTTGACTGCCTGCCCGGGAAGACCCAAGCAATCTTCAAGGCAAGTAATTAATACTAACTTTAGCGGTTAATCTTACCAGAATGCGTCCGCCCCCTACAAGCTCAACCTCATTAAACTGCTCGAATCTTCCTTTCTCTGGTGGGGCGCTCCCCAAATCAGAATGACTTATCGGGGCAGATCCCCCGATCGGGTAAAATATTGGCAGTACGCAGACAACAATAGCTATAGGTCAACAGCCGAACGCAATAGGGCTCGGTGAGCGCGGCGTTCGGCTAGTAGGGATTTGATACGCGAGCGATCGCAACTTCAACACTCCTGCCGGCGTGGCGAGGCCCAGAAATTGGCGCGGCCAATTAGTCCCGATGGCCTTAAGAAAAAAGTAAATTGAGTCTAACGTCACATTCTCTTTCTTTATAACTCTGTATCGTGAAGGACAAGCAACAAATGTACAGCCCAAGCTTATCTGGTGGAGCGGCAAACTCAGAATCAGGCAGCCGCATCTTTGTTTACGAAGTGGAGGGTATGCGTCAGAGCCAAGCAACTGACCAAATAAATAACCCGATTCGCCGTAGCGGCAGCGTATTTATCTCCGTGCCCTACGAGCGCATGAATCAGGAAATGCGCCGGATTGCTCGCATGGGTGGAAGAATTGTCAGCATCCGCCCCTCAAACAGCGCTCCCGAAACAAATGGCAAAGTCGCACCAGAAGCAGGGCTACAGAGTCAGAAATCTGGAGAAGAAACTAAGCCCATGACTCAAGCCAAGGAAAAAGTTCAGGTTCCTGTTAACCTCTACAAGCCGGCCAATCCCTATATTGGTAAGTGCATTTCTACAGAAGAATTGGTCAGAGAAGGCGGCGAGGGTACAGTCCGTCACGTCAAATTTGACATTTCTGGAGGCAATTTGCACTATCTCGAAGGTCAAAGTATCGGGATTATTCCTGATGGGACGGATAAAAACGGCAAACCTCACAAAATTCGGCTGTATTCGATCGCCTCCACCCGTCACGGAGACGATGTAGACGACAAAACAGTCTCTCTGTGCGTCCGCCGCCTAGAGTACAAAAGCCCAGAAACTGGTGAACAAGTCTTTGGTGTTTGTTCGACTTTTCTCACCGGTTTGCAACCTGGAGATGATGTCAAAATCACCGGCCCCGTCGGCAAGGAAATGCTGTTACCCGACGACGAAGAAGCCACCATTATTATGATGGCTACCGGTACGGGTATTGCTCCTTTCCGGGCTTATTTGTGGCGGATGTTTAAAGAAAACAATCCCGATTACAAATTCAGAGGTTTAGCTTGGTTGTTCTTTGGAGTTGCTTACACTCCCAACATTCTTTATAAGGAAGAGTTGGAGCAATTGCAGCGCGAGTTCCCCGATAATTTCCGCTTGACTTATGCCATCAGCCGCGAGCAAAAGAATGTTGACGGCGGCAAGATGTACATTCAAAACCGGATTCAAGAGAACGCAGACCAATTGTGGGAATTGGTTCAAAAGCCCAATACTCACACTTATATCTGCGGTTTGAAGGGTATGGAAGGCGGAATTGATGAGGGAATGTCGGCTGCGTCTAGCAAGCACGGTGTTGACTGGGCTGGCTATCAGAAACAGTTGAAGAAAGAGCACCGTTGGCACGTTGAAACTTATTAATGTGTTACCTGATTTAATCTGATTTGTAGGGTGGGCTGGGCTCGCCCTACAATTGTTTTTAGGGCAATTGTATCCAACTCGTAAGCTAGGGAATGCGTACCCTACAATACTATTTTGATTGCTCCGGTACGGGAATAGCCTACAATGGTTGTGGCTTAATTGAGTTTCTACGGGTCAAAGTCGTGGCTTTCAAAATTGGTTTGTTAGGTTTGGGTACAGTTGGCGCGGGAACAGCAGAGATTTTGCTCTCCCCAGATGGTCGCCATCCGCTGTTGCAGGAATTGGAAATCTATCGGGTGGGAGTGCGCGATATTTCTCGAACTCGGTCTTTACAATTGCCAGAAAATGTGCTGACAACTGACCTAGAAGCGATCGCAACTGACCCGGAAATTGATATTGTAGTAGAACTGATTGGCGGATTGGAACCGGCGCGATCGCTCATTCTGCAAGCTATTGCCAGCGGCAAGCACGTCGTCACTGCCAACAAAGCAGTTATCGCCCGCTACGGTAATGAAATCTTCGAGGCCGCCAACAAAAAAGGCGTTTACGTAATGCTAGAAGCTGCTGTCGGCGGCGGCATTCCGGTCATTCAAAGCCTCAAACAATCTTTAGGTGCAAACCGCATTCAAACTGTCACCGGCATCGTCAACGGCACAACTAATTACATCCTGACGCGGATGCAAACAGAAGGCGCAGACTTTGCCGAAGTGCTCGCCGACGCTCAGCAATTAGGTTATGCTGAAGCTGACCCCACAGCAGATGTAGATGGATTTGATGCGGCCGATAAAATTGCTATTTTAGCCTCGCTAGCTTTTGGCGGACGCATCAAGTTAGCAGATGTTCACTGCGAAGGTATCAGAAAAGTTAGTGCGGCGGATATTAACTACGCCGACAAGCTGGGATTTGTGATTAAATTGTTGGCTATTGCTCAAGAAACCTCCCGCTACAATGGCAAGCAAGCGCAGGGAGAAAGCGAACTGCTGTCAATTCGAGTGCATCCGAGTTTTGTGCCGAAAACTCATCCGCTGGCGAGTGTTAACGGGGTTTACAATGCAATTTTAGTCGAAGGAGAGCCGATCGGGCAATTGATGCTCTACGGGCGCGGCGCCGGTGCGGGCCCAACAGCTAGCGCCGTAGTCTCCGACATTATAAATGTGGCGGCCATCCTGAAAAGCCAAGCTGTTCCGACTCCTCATCCTTTGCTGAGTTGCAGTCACCAACACTACTGCAAAATTGCTCCGATGCAGGAACTTGTTACTCGCTTTTATGCCCGTTTTCTGACGCGCGATACTCCGGGGGTAATTGGCAAACTCGGCACTTGTTTCGGCAACCACAAAGTTAGTTTGGAATCAGTTGTGCAGACGGGAATTCACGGCGATTTAGCAGAAATTGTCGTCGTGACTCACGATGTTAGGGAAGGGAATTTTCAACAAGCACTCGATGAAATTCGCGCGCTGGAAGCAGTCGATAGTGTTGCTAGCACGTTGCGAGTTTTGTAAAAGTGATTTGCTAGGGGCGGGTTTCACATAAAATATTTGCTAATAATTGACAATCTCTAAAACCCGCCCTATCACTCCCCCAACGGTAAATGTCATGTAGATTTTTGCTATCTGATAAAAGTAAAAGTTAATTTAGATTCTTCGTTGCGCGGTGGCGGGTTTATGTAGCTTTTTTGTACTTATTAAATATTGTTGGTAAAATCGGCGGCTACGCGATAATGAAAGGAACAGAATTCGATTTGGTCGATCGCCAAACGGGAAGGCACTTGCTAGATTCCCTGTATGAAAAGTTTGCAAAACCCCAACTGCACGATACTTTTAAACCCAATAATCCTTCAATTTACATTCGGCACGAAGAAGGGCAAGTTATTGATGGAAATTATATCATAGAAAAAGTGTTTGAAGACTCTCGCACTGGTTTTTATGCTGAAAGTCGCCTCCCCATTTCTGGCAATAATCCGCCTGTTTTAGTGATTCGCGGCTACGGTTCTTGGTATCCTTTCGAGCGCGTTTTGGAAGATACGCCCGATGTATTTATTGCCAAACTAGAACGCCAGTTAAAATCGGCGCAAACTGCGGGTGCTATTGATTGGATAAAGCAGCAATTTCACAGCGGAAATCCGCCGGATGTCATCGGAGAAAGTTTGGGCGGCAAAGTTGCTCAGCAAATAGCAGCAAAATACCCGGATTATATTAGATCCACTGTAATTTTTAATTCTTTGGGCGTTTCGGAAAAGTTAGCTAAAACTTCCACGGCTAACAATGTTTTTCACTACTTTACTTTAGGCGAAAGGTATGCTTTCTGGGCAAATGAAGGCGATTACATACCGGGAACGATTTTTGTGATTTCCCAGAAGGGGAAAAGCTGTTGTTATAAAATCGAAGAGGCGATCGTCCGAATGGCGCGTTTTAAAGGCAATTTTCCGAAAAGACGAGCCGTGGTGGTAGTATTGGCTCAGTGGCTTCTGCTAAACAGACACAATGCGATCGTCCTCAACAAGCGACGGCCGGTAGTCGTTGAGATCGATCGCACTCAATTGCAAATTTTCCGAAAAAAGCGCTTTGTTTAAACTCAGACAGAATTGCTTCAGGCCGCAGATGGCTGATTTTCCCGCGCTGCGACTGCCAGAACCAGACAAAGTGCTGCGATCGCTTTTTCCCATTCTTGCTTTACAGCGGTGGGTTGAACTTCATCAAAGGCGCTAACTAAACGAGGGATCGCTCGTTCTAATGCCTGTCTGGGAATTGATTTGTGCAATTCAACTAAACGAGTTAAACTTTCTTGATTCTTCAAAAAACCGACTACCCATTTCGTAGTATGATCGGGACTCTCAGGGACGTTTTTAATTCCTAGTTCTGTTTGCAACCAGTCGTAAAAAGGCGGCAGTTTTTGAGCTAAAACAGTTCCTGCTGTTGGCAAAGTTTCTTTGAGCAAAGCACTATCCAGACTTGCGAATAATTGATTGAATTCCGGTGAATCGAGCAAGCTGGTTAATGGAAGTGAAAGCAGGGCTTCAGAAGCGTCAGGGGATACATTTAAAGTCCGCGAAAATGTTTGCAGCATTGGAAAGTCTCTGGTATTGATGACTTTTTTAGCCTAACAATCACGCGACTCAATGAATATGAGCTACCTCATACAATTCTAGGATTTACTGAACTTACCATGTGAATTAATCCTTTTTTATGTGTAATATTTCACAATTTGAGCGATTCGCTTCATAATTTTGAGTACATTGTACAATTCATTTCCTCGATCGCGCAAATCAAAGGAATTAGATAAACCGTACTGCGGTGTACCTTGATACGTCATTTTAATGAACTGAAAATTCCTGCCGTTGCTTAGCATTCCAAAGGACGCCATGCTAGGATTAGGATTAGCCAGCATATAAGCTAATATTTGCGCTAATCCTGTTTCTATGGAAATTTGAGCGCTTTTTGACTCGATAACCATTACCCAAAACTGCTGTTTTAAAACCAGGACATCCATCCTACCTCTGATAATTGTCTCGTCTTCGTCTTCAAAGAAAATTTCTACTTCAGGTTCAGCTTTGATATGAAAGGGAGGTAAATAGAAACCTGCAAAATGTAGCAAGGGAGATAAGACTACCATTTTGACGGTAGTTTCTAGCATTGGAGGATACTCGACTAAGTTGAAATAGCTAGCTTTCACTTGATCGAGAAATTGTTTTTCAAATTCGCTGATTTCTGGTAATTCGTCAATCCATTCACGAAAAAATTGGTCGTCATCAACGAGTTGGATATTAAATTTTTCCCTTAAGTAGGAGAGAGTAACTTCTCTAGCTTGGATTGTTGCCGTCATAGTTTTTGATGATTATTCCTAATCTTAACTACATTATACAACATACAATTCATTTCCTCGATCGCCAACATCTAATTTCAACCGGGCTGTACATATCTGCGTGCATCTGCGGTAAAAAAAAATCCCCTTAAAAATTCTACACAAATTCTCCCTTAGCAACCATCACCACCTTACCACCAACCAAAACTGCTATTTCCTCTTCATTTTTGGCTGCTTGTAGCAACAGCAAAGAAGGTCGATCGATTTCATAACCCTGCTCAACTCTGACATCAATTTTAGCTTCCCCATAATAAGCATATTCTACCAAATACCCAGCCAAACAACCGTTAGCACTGCCAGTCGCTGGATCTTCTGGAATTCCTAATGAATGGGCAAAAACTCGCACGCTTAAATCATTAATGTCGTTGTAAGTTTCAGGGCAAAATATCAATATTTCCTTCGCTTCCATTGTATTAACTAGCTCAAAATATTTATCTAAGTTGACTTGAGCTTTTTTGAGCGAAGCGAGAGTTTTTAAGGGTACAATAATAAATGGCACTCCGGTCGAAACTTCTTGAATGGGGAATCTCGAATCAATTTCATCTAATTCTAAATTCAGGACACTTGCTAGACTTTCGGCTGATAACACTTCACCAAAACTAGGCGGGTTTTGTCGCATCCACAAAATATCGGCAGAGTCATTTTGATAATTAAAAGTAACTGGAATTTGACCGACGGCTAAATTGAGAATTACTCGATCGACCTTTTCGCGAATAATCTCTTGCTGCAACACAAAGGCAGTGCCCAAAGTCGGATGACCGGCAAAGGGCAATTCCTTCTTGGGCGTGAATATCCGCACGTCATAGCCGCCATCTCGCGGATCGGGCGATCGAATAAACGTAGTTTCTGAATAATTGATTTCCCTCGCTATCAGCAGCATTTGGGCCTCAGATAGTTCGGCAACTCCCGCACCGCAAAATACAGCTAGCTGATTGCCAGCATATTTTGACTCCGCAAACACGTCAACTATATAAAAATTCATAATTATGCCTTTGGTAAAAGTCGCTCGACAACTGATATTTTACATCCAGCGTTACAAAGCAGATTTATTTTATCGATCGAGTCACTGCGACGATTTGACGCAGTTTAAAGAAGCGCTTAGAATTGGAGCGATATAGAGAAACAGGGATTTGTAAGAATTTGTTGAGGGATTTGTAACGATGAGTGAGTTTAAACAAGAGTTAGGGGAAATGTCGCGGGAAAAGCGACTTTATACTTTAGAAACTCTGCTCAGGCATTTAGTAGAGAGTGGGCAAGGGGAAAAGCTGCACCAGTTGTTAACGGATTTCGATTTTATTGAGGCGAAACTGGATGAATTGGGGGTTCAATCGTTAATTGAGGATTATGATTTAGCGACAGATTCTAATTTGTTGCGTGAGCAGGATAAAAGTCGAAATCTCTACTTGATTCCCTACGCACTTCGCCAGTCAGCGCCAATTTTGGAAAGGGATAAAACGCAATTAGCAAGTCAATTATGGGGGAGATTGCTTGCTTTTGAAAAGCCTGAGTTTCAGAGGATGTTGGAACAAGCCAAGCAGTCGAAAAATAGTCCTTGGCTGCGGCCTTTGAGGGGGAATTTAGTAGCGCTGCCTTTTGGAGGATGTGGGCTTATGCTCGGCGGCAATCATAGCGGGGTACAAGCAGTGGCGATCGCACCCGACGGCAAACGAGCAATTTCGGCTTCATCGGATCAAACCCTTAAAATCTGGGACACAGACACTGGCAGAGAACTGAGAACTCTCACCAGTCATACTGGCTCGGTAAGGGGAGTCGCGATCGCACTGGATGGCAAAAGAGCGATTTCGGCTTCAGAGGATAACACCCTAAAAATCTGGGACGCCGAGACAGGTAGAGAACTTCAAACCCTCACCGGTCATACAAACTCGGTAAGGGGAGTCGCGATCGCGCCCGACGGCCTGACAGCGATTTCGGCTTCAGACGATAACACCCTAAAAATCTGGGACTTGGCCAGTGGCAGCGAACTGAGAACGCTCACCGGTCATACTAACTCGGTAACGCAAGTCGCGATCGCACCCGACGGTCTGACAGCAATTTCGGCTTCACACGATAACACCCTAAAAGTCTGGAATTTGGTCAGCGGAACCGAACTGAGAACTCTCACCGATACTGGCTATGTATCTGCAGTGGCGATGGCAGCCGACGGCTTCATAGCGATTTCGGTTTCACAACTTAAGACTCTGAAAATCTGGGACACAGACAGCACCAGGGAACTTCAAATCCTCACCGATGATGATAGCTTTGTATCTGCAGTGGCGATCGCACCCCACGACAGACCAGCAATTGTGGTTTCACTCGATAAGACCCTTAAAGTCTGGGATCTGCTTAGCGACAAAGAAATTGCTAGTTTCAGCGGAGATTATTGGTTTCTTTGCTGTGCGATGGCGCCTGATGGGATGACAGTGGTAGCGGGGGATTTACCGGGCAGGGTACATTTCCTGCGATTGGAGGGAGTTAGCGGCGGGGGATAGGAGTTTTAAGTGCGATGGAGTTGGCGGGCGATCGAAAAAGTTCGGTTCATCGGGGCGATCGAGTCTTCAACCCGCTCTCGTCGGGTAAAGTTTCGTGTAGACGGGGTTTCAACCGCCGAGTCCTATATTTATTCGCTACTTCAAACAGCGAATTGCCTCTAACATTCCCCTGGCTTTATTAAGCGTTTCTTCGTACTCCATATCTGGGTTAGAATCAGCCACCAAACCAGCACCTGCTTGCACAGAAACCGAATGTTTATTGCCTCCTTGAGAGCGAACAACCATAGTCCGAATGGCGATCGCAGTATTCAACTGTCCCTCAAAATCATAATACCCGTAAACCCCAGAATACGGCCCCCGGCGACAACCTTCCAACTCGTGCACAATCTCCATCGCCCGAATCTTCGGAGCACCGCTAACCGTACCCGCAGGAAAACCAGCTTTCAACAAATCCCAAGCTGTCTTATCCTCAGCCAATTCTCCCACCACATTGCTCACAATGTGCATGACGTGAGAATAACGCTCAATTTCCATTAATTCGTCAACTTTTACAGTACCGTTTCGGCAAACTCTTCCTAAATCGTTCCTGCCCAAATCAACTAACATGACGTGTTCCGCAATTTCCTTCGGATCTTGCAGCAATTCAGCAGCCAAAGCATCATCTTCTTGAGGAGTTTTACCCCGGCGGCGAGTGCCGGCGATTGGTCGCAAAGTTGCAATCTTTTTGCCATCAGCAGTATTTTCCGCCTTCACCATAATCTCGGGACTCGAACCGATAATCTGCCAATCTCCGAAATGAAAATAAGCCATGTACGGAGAAGGATTAATCAGACGCAAAGATCGGTAAAGTGCAAAAGAATCGCCACTGTATTCAGCCTCTAGTCGCTGCGAAATAACTACTTGAAAAATATCTCCGGCTTTGATATAATCCTTAGCTTTTAATACATTAGCACAATACTTTTCACGGGTAATATTGCTAGTGTAAGCCAATTCTGTATTTCCGGTTGTGGAACGGGAATCTTGCCCGTTATTGGGAGGTGTCCATTCTATGAGAGTAGATTGCCGGGAAAGCGGCGATTGCAGCTTCTGAACTAACTTGCCAACGCGATCGCACGCTTGCTGATAAGCCTCGGCCAAATCAACACCAACCTCCCGCAAATCCGCATAGGCGACTGCCCAAATTTTCCGCTTCACCTGATCGAAAATCAGCAAATTATCAACCTGCATCCACAATCCATCCGGCAAATCATTCTCACTTGCTGGATGCACGGGAACTCGCGGTTCTATCCACTTAATTAACTCGTAACCCCAAAAACCAAATAACCCGCCAATTCCCGCCGGCAACTGCGGCAATTTCACCGGTTGATAAGACTCCAAACATTCTGTTAAAGCTACAAACGGATCGCCCGTAAATACTTTTTCGGAACCGTCACGGTAAACTTGAGTTGTGCGATATCCCCTTGCCTCCAAAATCCACAACGGATCGCACCCTAAGAAACTATAACGCCCAAGTTTTTCCCCACCTTCGACCGACTCCAGCAGAAAACTGTAAGGTTGACCCGCACAAACCCGATACCACGCAGACACCGGCGTATCCAAATCAGCAACCCATTCTTGATACACGGGTACAAAATTGCCTTGTTTCGCCAGTTCCGAAAATTGTGAGAAATCGGGAAATATCATATATATCAGAAGGAAGAGGGAAGAAGAAAGAAAGAAAGAAGGAAAATTCAATCCTGGCAATAATTTCAGCGATTAAAAGCGTCCTAACCGTCTTGGGCTCAATAAACAAAAGACGGAAAGCAAAATCCGTGAGGCTGTTGGTACTCGCCAACTGCCATCACCGCCATCGGTTTGAGCGCGCGCAGCCCCTCTTGCAAACACCAGCGAAACAAACTTGCGTAACGCACCGGCAAGTGGAAAGAAACCTGTGCTTCGGAGTTCGACGCGGCCGCCCCCAAAAGCAAAGCCTGCATATCCGCCTCAGTTTCTGCGACGCTGTGGCTCAAAGCCGACACCGCACAAGTATAAGCCACAATCCGACCTTGTTTGCAAGCAACCCAAGGAGAAAAGAAATTCAGGGCGTACTCAATATCGCTAGTTCGATCGCACCTGTATAATTTCTTGCACAAAACCGCACATTCACCAACATCCTCACTAGCCAGCGGTCGCACCTCAAACCCATGCTGCGGCTGGCTGCGGAACTTCCCTTCCATTAACACGAAAGGTTCCTTCACCTCAAAACCCAAAGAAGCGTACAGCGACAGCGACGCCATATTAAAAGATTCCTGAACCAAACGGATGCCCACAGCGTCCTGTCCGCGTTCCAGCAAAGCTTTCATGATTTCGCGTCCCGTGCCGCGACCTTGAAAAGTTCGATCGACACTGACGGGCCCGATACCGCGAATCGGGCTGCGTTCGTCCATAAACCCGCAGCCGACAACAGCACTCTCGCTCTCGGCTACGATTCCAAAAAATACCGGACTCTCGATTAGCAAGCTAGTTATTTCGGTTGCAAAATCCAGCGTTGGAAAATCTGTAGGGAATTGATGGCGATCGGAAATATCTTTAAAAGCTTCATAAGTAATGCCAGCGCAAACATCGATATCAGAAGGCTGCGCTCGCCTGATTACGACATTCATTTTTAATTTAACGATTAACTTTTAATAAGATTAGAAGTTTGCAGTAGTATTTTGGCGCTGCCGGCTTAGCCTCCTGCGCCAGAATACTACTGCAAAAACAAGTTTACAAGCTGAGCCTTACAGGGAATATTACCTATGTTTTGCTCAGCCATGCAGTCATTGTCTAAGGATCGAAAGTCTTCTTACCGCTGAACTTCAGCTTAGCCGGATTTGGATTGCTGCCAATATTGCGGTCAATCTTACCGTTGTAGGGACGACCTTCGTTCACCTTCTCAGGGAACACGCCATCCTTGGGATGCAGGTACTCAGTAGTACCGTCTGGAAACACGCGGTAAATTTTGTAGTTGGTGATTTTGAATTTAGCCCGCAGTTGCTGGCCGCCCAAAGCGATGCACTGCTCCTTGCGGGGCAGATGCAGCAAGTTGTCGCCTTGACGCATAATCGCAGCGCCACCCGTAGGCATTTCAAACACCTGCTCCTTGGGGCTAGTCCAAGTGATAGCGTACTTCTCTTCAACTAGCGCCTTGGTCAGCAAGCCGCCTGTGCTGCCGCCGAAGATTGGGGGTTGTCCAGTAAGTTGTTCGGCCATAGATATATCCAAAGGATTTTTACGGCATCGTATCATCGAGACTGCACGCTGTTCTCGAAATTGTAAGGAAAATTAACAGTTTTTTGGCGATCGATCTTTTCTGATAATTGATAATTAGTAATTAATAATTGATAATTGGTAATTTCCACCAAAGTTAGAAAACAGAATTAGGTAGCCCGAATCCCGAAAAAATAATCAAAAAAAAACAGCAATTATTCGGGTGCCCACAAGCACCCGAATAATCACACATTCCCCCAACTCCCCCCCACACACGATCGAACAATTTACCGCGCAACCCTAAGTCAAGAACCAATTAGGGTCATAGCCGCGCGGAATTTGGCTCAAAGCCTTCCAAGTTTCTTGATTGACAATCCCGTCGGCCTCAATCCCAAAGCTTTTTTGAAATGCGCGAACAGCTTTGTCCGTCAAAGTAGCAAAGTCGCCGTCAATTTTACCGCCATAATGCTTGGAAAGTTTGAGAACTTCCTGAACAGTAGCGACTGCTTCCCCAGAACTGCCCAGTCTGAGTACCGGCATATTAACTGGAGCTCCAGTATAAAGCGCCTGCCAAGTGAGCGGCCCGACAATGCCATCCGGCGACAAGAAAACCCGAAACTGAAACAGTTTCACAGAAAATTCAACTGCTTTGTTAAAAATTCCTTTAGCAGGGTGCCGATAAAGTTGCAACTTGGTTAGCAGTTGTTCCAGTTCCAATACCGCTTTACCTTGAGAACCTAATTGTAGTTGCGGCTTGTTGGCCATAGGTTGAGTAGATTTCATCTGGGTTGTAGGTGACATAATCGATTTTCCTACCCTCTAGCTTTGAGTATTCTTCTGGGAAAAAACTTTTTCCGGGCGAAACATTTGCATTCTCAACTTTTCACGAATCAACACTGGCGTCGGCAGTGCCTCAACAGATTCGCTCGACTTGTACCATCTCACGACTTGTGGACAAGAGACTTATACCATTTTAGATTTTAGATTCGACATGACTGAGGACTATTGGGGTTTGCACCTTACCTACAGTTGGATTCTTTGTTTAAACTGATATTAATTTTCGGCAGCCTCCCTAGGTATTCTGTCGCCAAACCGGGTTTAAGACGGCAAGCGCATCCTGAATCTGCTTTGATACTTTCGATTTTAAAGCTGAACACCGCGTGGCCATATCACCTTTAAGGCCGATCTAAGAGGGTGAGGGTTGAGGGTGAGAGAGGGTGTAGCAGCGGAGGCTGGTTTTGGGGTGAAGACTTTTCTGTGCGAGCGTGTCTCGGTCGATCGATTAATATCGATTTCGGTTGCACTCCTCATCATTGTTGACTGTGTGACTGTTGACTGTGAGTCAAAAAAATGAAAATTGCGCTCCTGATTTTTTGGCAGCTTGATTCGACTTTACACCCGAGGATGAAGCGCGGATTTGAGATCATTCCGGCGCAGCCGGATTTGATATAACTTGAGCGATTTTTGCGCGTTCAGACGCCCACAAACTCGGCTTTTTACCGTATGTTTCATGTAGATGTATATCGCGAGAAACCGGGTTTCGAGCAACAGAATCAGTAAGGATGCGAGAACTGTAAAGAAACCAGGTTTCTGGGGTGTAATTCATAAACCTGGAATACGCTGTATCAATTCAGTCTAAACAGTGGGAATAGTAAAGTGAAATTCACTTCCTCGGTCTTTTCCAGCGGAATCTACCCAAATTTTACCGCCCCAGCCGGCAACAATCTGTTTGCAAATTGCCAATCCCAAACCGGTACCGCCGGCGCTGCGGCGCAAAGCTCCTTCTTCTTGATAAAATCGATCGAACACTACTTTTAAACTGTTCGCCTCTATTCCCCTCCCCGTATCAGCTACGAGCACTTCCACCATCTGAGAACCGTTGCATTTCGCTCGCACTGTCACGCTTCCTTGAGGTGTGGTGAATTTGCAAGCGTTGTCTAGCAGTTTGGATATCACCTCCACCAACCACTCTCCGTCAGCTTGCACTAAAGGCAATTCTGCGGACACCTCGGCGATAATTTCCGGTAACTGTCGATCGACCGTGCGCGATCGCACGCTGCTGAGGGCCAAATCAACGCATTCTTGCAGCGTCAGCGATTCTACATTCCATTGGACTCGCCCGCTTTCTAAGTGAGAAAGAGTTAAGAAATCCTGCACGAGTTTCCGCATTCTATCGGCATCGCCGAGGGCAGTTTCTAACATGATTTGCCGCAATTCTGCGGGCATATCTGGTTCGGAGTTCAAACTTTCCAAACAAACTTGAATCGTAGAAAGAGGGGTGCGGAGTTCGTGTCCGGTGATGGCAATTAGATTGCTGCGAGTGCGGTCTAATGCTTCTAATTGTTGGTTGAGTTCTTCTAAATGAGCGTAGGTTTCTGCTTGAATTAAGGCCGCCCCGAGTTGGGTGGCGATCGCCTCTACTAAAGCAATTTCGTCTTCTTCCCAAGGTAAAACCGAGCGGCACTGGTGCATTTCCACCATTCCCAAAACCCGCCCCTGATAAAGCACTGGCACCATTAACCAAGAGACAATTTGCCAATTTTTTACAGTTTTTCCCAGCAATTTTGTATTGACAATCAGCGGGTGTTGTGATGTGTCTTGGATGTAAACTCGCTCTTGCCGCGCCACCGCGTCGCTCCATATTTGATTTTCCTGCAACAGCCAAGTCTGATCAAGCATGGAACTAGCGCCGGGTTCCAAAAACTCGCGATCGATTTTGACTGCCACATCTGTGGCTTTGCACCGATAAATCAAACATCGGCTTGCCGACAGGGCAGTGCCCAGTTCTTGGACTGCAACTTCGACGATTTCTTGTGGGTTGAGAGACTGCCGCATTGCCGTTGTAATTAAGTTTACGAGGCGTTCTTTGCGTTCCTGGGCGGCGATGGCGGCGTATGCTTTGAGCAGTTTGTGCTGGCCTGCTTGCAAGTAGGTGACTAAGCGTTCGGTAAAAGCATCGCTCAATTTGGGATTGGGAATTTTTGAGCTTTTTCCCCTACTTATGTCGGGTTTGGCGGCTTTGGAAGTGGCGGATTTCCTCGTTTTTTTCGGTGTTTTGAGCTTGTAAGTAGTTCGCGCTCGATCGATCTTTTCGGCCAATTCCGGGCGATATGTGACAATTCTATCGAGCAACAATGCGGCAGCTTTGGAGCTTACCTCGCGGTCGAACGTCCAAATTCCTTCAAATCTGCGAGCTTGATCCATCACCTGCGGCCCGCGCTCGTCCTGATTTTCGATCGGCACAATTTTTTCTTGACAAATCAAGCAAGTTGAGTAGTGTTGGCCGAGCACCACTAAGTGCCACTCTTTACTTAATCCGTCCTCCGGTGCAAACGCGACAGTTTCGTGACACTCCGAAGCATTTTTAAAGTCTGTTTCCGGTGCTGCCAGCACGTATACCTGAGACGAGCGTGAGGCAATTCGCTGGTAGCGGTGAGCTTCTTGGCGGTAGAAGCGCTCTCGCTGAAAACTTGCAATGACTAGCGGTTCGTCGGAACCCGCCAAAACTAAGTCTTCCATCGCGTGAGACAGGGCTGTCATGGAAGATTTGAAATAAATTTGTGCCCGCAGTTGGGGCAAAGCTTGCAGAAGTTCTGCCAGTAGCGAAATAGGGACGATCATCTAGCCTTAAACGTGCATTTTTGCCGATGACAAAACAGGATCGATAGGAGGTTTAGAGCGATCCCTTTTCAGTATCTGATACATTTATGCTTCATAACACGACTGTTTAAGTCATATCATGCTAGCCATATCATTTAGACGAATCTAAGCAAAGCTATCCCTCCAAGACCTTGAGATCATCCCAAAGTCACCTGTTTTTACGTCTAGGTTTTGACGCTAACTCATCTATTCACGCTGGGATTCGGGCGTTAGCACTCCCACCATTGAGACTTGTTAGGCACCGCTTGCGGATCTCTTGCATTATACTATTCTTGAGCTATTTGATATCAGTGCCATCTGTATCGGTTTTTGGCGAACCGGTTTTTGGCGATCGATCGGGCTAATCGGCAATTAAACTTTCAAAAATCACAAATAATTGGCCATTAGTTAAAAACTAACGGCCAATTATTTTGAGGACTTATATCCAATCTGGTTAGATGCGGAATGATGCCAAGGGTGCGAGCATCATCGCGAGCTCTTAAGCTCGCACTGAACTCGGAAAATTATTATTCCGATGAAGCCCGGAAACGATTTTCACCAAAATCTATGAATAAAAAGGGTTTCGGACACCTAGCTTGTAAGTCCTATATTTTTTTTGAGGCATAGCGCCTAAGTATAAATGCTGCGGCTGTGGTTGTATTAGGCTAGTTCGCCCCCTTCGTCGCTGCCGCCCGGAGATGATTTGTAGAGAGCATCTAATTGTTCGCGGGCGTCTTGGACAGTCAGCGAACGCATCACTAACAGTGGCTCATTGACTATGTTTCCCTGTTCGTCTAAAAGTTCTGGATGCGGTACAGATTGAGAGCCAGGATAGGATGGGTGGCGATTATTTGCCATGAATTGTTGAGGACGCTGAGACTCCATACCAACGGTGACTAGACTGCGGATTAAGTTACCGACTGCCAGAAAGGCAAGAACGGTAAAAGCTAAAATATAAAGCAGGTGCAACATTATCTTCTCCTCCGGGCTAAACAGCCACACAGCAATTTACAAAAGTGTTTCAGCAAGTAATAACTTATTAACTGGAAATCTGATTGAGGTTGTCAAGTGGGCCGCCACATTTCCCTAGGTTGGGGATTTGACTGCAAATTTAACTTGAACTCGCTTCGTTATTTTCCAGGGGGAGCTGACTGCAATGAGCGAAAGCGTGCCGATACTTGCCAGCATTCGGCGAGCAGTCTGTGCCACGGCATCAGTGCTGTGGTTTCAATCCCAACTTGACCTCCGGTTGCTTGAAATAGACCTTTAGCTGCGCCTACTTCTTGCTGAGCCTGTTTGACTCGCGCCAGCAAGTCAGATTGCTCCTCGTCGCTGAGAAAGGGCATTTCCTCAGTTTCTAAGAGGTTTGCCGATCGGTCGAACCAGTAATTGAAATCCTCTAACAGCGGTTCCAGTAACGCTTTGAGCAATTCTGGCTCGGGCAAATTGGAATTAAGCATGGATCAAAATTGGGTTATTTATCTATTATAGTCTTAGGCGGTCTTTACAAATTGTAACATATTTTTAACAAAAATTCAATAATTTAATAACAATTAGCCGGTGGATGTGAATAAATTTAACTGTGCCAGCAGCGATGTTTGAGTCAAAATCCCCAAATTCTGCCAAATTAGTTCGCAACCTAACGGGTGGTTAAAAAACGGGTTTTTTCAGGCCATACTTCGTTACAGCCCACCAAAATAGTAAAAAATCCGGTTTCTGAGAGTCGGAGTGCCGGAGGCACTAAACGTCGCAACCATCAGGGCCGTTGTTGTAATTTCCCGGAGTGTCCCCCAGCCGGAAGTCGGCGCTTACTGTCCCAATCTTAGTAAGATAGAAGCAACTGCAACTAAATTAATTGTTAATTCAGCCGATGTCTAGCTCACAATCCATGTCCCCTCCAGAAGAGTCCGTTAAGATTGAGTTGCCCCGCACGAGTGAGTCGGAGGCACTAAAAAAAATTCGCCACACCACCTCCCACGTTATGGCGATGGCGGTGCAGAAGTTATTTCCCAAGGCGCAAGTGACGATCGGTCCTTGGATTGAAAACGGTTTCTATTATGACTTTGACACTCCCGAACCTTTTACGGAACAGGATTTAAAAGCCATTAAAAAAGAGATGATCAAAATCATCAACCGTAAATTGCCTGTAATTCGGGAAGAAGTCAGCCGCGAGGAAGCGGAACGCAGAATTAAGAAGATTAACGAACCTTACAAATTAGAAATTTTAGAAGGTTTGATCGAACCGATTACTCTTTACCATGTGGGCGAGGAATGGTGGGATTTGTGCGCCGGGCCTCACTTAGAAAATACCAGTGAGTTGAATCCAAAGGCGATCGAGCTAGAAAGCCTAGCAGGCGCATACTGGCGCGGCGACGAAACCAAAGCTCAATTACAGCGCATTTACGGCACAGCTTGGGAAACTCCCGAACAATTAGCAGCATACAAACACCGCAAAGAAGAAGCATTAAGGCGCGATCACCGCAAATTAGGCAAAGAATTAGGCTTGTTTATCTTTGCCGATCCAGTTGGGCCAGGTTTGCCTTTGTGGACGCCGAAAGGCACTGTTTTGAGAAGTATTTTAGAAGATTACTTAAAACAAGAACAAATCAAGCGCGGCTATTTGCAAGTTGTGACTCCCCACATTGCCAGAGTCGATTTGTTCAAAATCTCCGGCCACTGGCAGAAATACAAAGAAGATATGTTTCCGCTGATGGCGGAAGATGAGGAAGCGGCAGCAAACGAACAGGGTTTTGTGATGAAACCCATGAATTGCCCTTTTCACATTCAAATTTACAAAAGCGAATTGCGTTCCTATCGCGAATTGCCGATGCGCTTAGCGGAATTCGGCACAGTTTACCGCTACGAACAATCGGGAGAGTTGGGCGGTTTAACGCGGGTACGCGGCTTTACCGTGGATGATTCCCACTTATTTGTCACGCCGGAACAATTGGATGCAGAATTCTTGAATGTGGTGGATTTGATTCTATCAGTATTCAAGAGTCTCCAACTGAAAAACTTTAAAGCGCGTTTGAGTTTCCGCGATCCGAACAATTTAGAGAAATACATCGGTTCCGATGAAGCTTGGGAAAAAGCTCAAGGTGCAATCCGCCGCGCAGTGGAAACATTGGGAATGAATTATTTTGAGGGAATTGGGGAGGCGGCTTTTTACGGGCCGAAACTCGATTTCATTTTCCAAGATGTTTTGGATAGAGAATGGCAATTAGGAACTGTTCAGGTAGATTACAATTTGCCAGAACGTTTTGATTTGGAATACGTCGCTGAAGACGGCACTCGCAAGCGCCCGGTGATGATTCACCGCGCTCCTTTCGGTTCTTTGGAACGCTTGATCGGGATTTTGATCGAGCAGTATGCGGGCGATTTTCCGCTGTGGTTGGCGCCGATTCAGGTGCGGTTGTTGCCTGTCAGCGCCGAGTTTTTGCCGTTTGCGAAGGAAGTGGCGGCGAAGATGAAGGCGCTCAATATTCGCGCTGAAGCTGATGAGGATAGCGAGCGTTTGGGCAAGTTGATTCGCAATGCTGAGAAGGATAAAATTCCGGTGATGGGTGTTGTGGGTGCGAAGGAAGTTGAGGCGAATAGTTTGAATATTCGGACTCGGGCTTCTGGGGAGTTGGGGGCGATTTCGGTTGATGAAGTGATTGGGAGGTTGCAGGCGGCTATTAGTAGTTACGGCGATTTTTAGGGGATTTTAACCGCAGATTTTAGAACGGGCGAGACGCCCGTTCCACTATTCACTTAATGGGCGTCTCTCCTGTTCCACGATTAACTTAACGGGCGAGACGCCCGTTCCACAATTAATGCAAATGATAAGCTGTTGTGCATTTAATTTTCACAATCCTCTCTCTTGCCTTTGCGGGCGGCCGATGGGGAACCAATTGTAGATTTACAAGGGTTATTAAATGGGGTTTACGATCATTGCGCCGCCTATGACTTTAGAATAGATTATACCGCCGCACCAGTTCCCCCGCTGTCGGAAACTTAAGCTGCTTGGGCGGATGCTTTGTTGGAGAAGAGGGGATTGAAAGGGCGATCGCAAATAACAACCGATAGTTAAGGGCCTAACCGCTTTTTCAAAGCATCCAAAAAATGAACAGACCAATATTCAAGAAATCGGCTTTTCAGAGGTTTGATGAATTTATCCCAAGGATTGAGGTCAACAATATAATTCCCGATTTTGAGGCCAACAGGCTCTAAATGTTTGCCTTGTATTTCCTGGCTCAATAAAGGCAATTGTCTATTACTTAGCTGTTGTAGAAGCCAAAGTACATCGCTGTTTTTTTGTTGTTCTGGACTTTTGTTGATATCATTGGTAGAACCAGCAATATCATCTCGATTGAAAGAAATTATTGCAGTCAAATTAAACAGAGAACTATTAGCAATAAAGCATTGAGTTTGTTCTCTGGTTGGTAGCACTCCTAAGCGGAATTTGTCTAACAGTTTTGCTAGCGATCGCACTGGAATAGCGCTCTCTGTATTGCTGATATCAGGAGCAATTAATAAGGACGGCTGGTCTTTAATTGAAGGTCGGTCGATGCCCAGGTTTTCGATAAACCTTTGAATCCGTTCGTAGTCAGGGCGATCGCAGAATTTCTCCACAATATTTGGATACTGTAGTTTAGACTAACCAAAGATGAGAACGGTGGCAAAAGAAGAACTAGAGCCACCGCGCCAGGAGAGAATGAGGGTGAAAAAGAAAACCTATCCACTCCTTAAATGAACAGTGAACGATTAAAGGACTTTCGTCAAGCAGCATACGAGTTATTGGTACGA
>NZ_JAUBUI010000137.1:0-10213 GCF_036705385.1 Microcoleus sp. B3-A4
GGCATACGGTCAAGATGCTTTCTGAGGGTAAATTCGTCGGAATCCCTGCGAAGAAAGAATCCCCATGCCTTTAGGCTAGGGTATGTCAAAAATAAACTCTGCATTCTGCCGAATGCCTTCAGGAGATTCTACCGGTGCGCCTGTTTACTACCATTGCAGCACTTCGCTGCTACTTAAATTTACAAAAGTCTGCTGCACCTCATTTGACAGTCGGTTTGGTGCCGACGATGGGAGCTTTGCACGCAGGGCATCTGAGCTTGATCCAGCGGGCAAGGCAAGAAAATGCGATCGCCCTGGTCAGCATTTTTGTCAACCCGCTGCAATTTGGGCCGACAGAAGATTTTCAAGATTATCCTCGGAATTTCGAGCAAGACCGGCTGTTGTGCGAACAAGCTGGGGTTGATGCTATTTTTGCTCCCTCAGCAACGGAAATGTTCGGCCATCAAGCAGTCGGCGCAGAAACAGAGCAAACCGCCCAAAAACAGATAGAGATTCACCTTTCATCCTTAACTCAAGTAGTCCCGCCACCGGCGATGACATCGGTTTTGTGCGGCAAAGCAAGACCCGGTCATTTTCAGGGCGTCGCGGCAATTGTTACTAAACTCTTGAGTTTAGTGCAGCCGACAAAAGCTTATTTCGGTCAAAAAGACGCCCAGCAGTTAGCAATTATTCGGAAGCTGGTCTTTGATTTTAACTTGCCTGTAGAGATTGTCGCTTGTCCGATCGTCCGCGAAGAGTCGGGACTGGCAATGAGTTCTCGCAATCTGTATTTAACAGTAGAGCAAAAACAGCAAGCCTCCGTACTCTACCGCGCGCTGCAACAAGCCTTGGAAACTTTTTCTTCAGGGGACCGCACCGCAGCAGCCGCACTCGCAGTAGCCCACGCAGCAGTCGCAGAAGAACCCGCAGTCGATCTCGAATACGCCGAACTCGTCGATCCCGACACTTTAACGCCCTTGCAGGTTGTGGAAACAGCGGGACTTTTAGCCGTGGCCGCCAGAGTTGGCTCTACTCGCTTGATTGACAATATAATTCTCAGGAATCGCCGGCCCATTGTGGCGATCGACGGCCCGGCGGGAGCAGGCAAATCTACCGTAACTCGCCTTGCCGCAACTGCTTTGAACTTGTTTTATCTGGATACCGGTGCGATGTATCGGGCGCTGACTTGGCTGGCATTGAAAACAGACACGCCGATTTCCGACGAATGCGCGATCGCCGAATTAATCAGTTCGAGTTATTTGGAATACAACCTCGATCCCGCATCAAAGATGTTGAAGATTAACGGCGAAGAGGTAACCGAGGCAATTCGCAGTTTGGAAGTGACATCCCGCGTCTCGGAAATGGCGGCAATTCCCGCCGTGCGGCAGTTTCTGGTGGAGGAACAGCGGCGCTGCGGCACAAAAGGCGGAATTATAGCAGAAGGCCGCGATATCGGCACTAACGTGTTTCCCGATGCGGAACTGAAGATTTTTTTGACGGCTTCGGTACAAGAGCGATCGCGCAGGCGGCTGTTAGAACTTAAAGATACCGATCGGGCTAATATTAGCTTGGCCCAATTGGAACAAGACATCGCCCTACGGGACGAAAAGGACAGCACCCGCGAGGTTGCACCTTTGCGTAAAGCGGCGGATGCTGTGGAAATTCAAACAGACAATCTGACTGTTGCTGAAGTTATAGATCGGATTGTCGGCTTGTACAAAGAGAGAATCGGCCCTAAAAGTTAATTTTACGACCCTGGGGGCGCGCGATCGCCCTCATATCAAATCCGGTTAAACTCACATCTTGCACCATTCTCGCTCGCACAGGCTTTTGGGCCTATCCCACAAAGACTAAATTTTCTTGTGGGGTGGCCTCTTCTAGCCCGCCATTGAAAGGCTGATTAACAATAGTGCAACATCTCAGGTTAAACCAACTTGCAGTGTCAGGTAGGGATGCGGGCTGAGTCCCTCAGAATATCGTGCCATTAACCCGATTTGAGCGCCGTCCCCCTGGCTGGGAAAAAGTTCAACCATCCGGCGTTTTCATGGGTTAGGTGATTTGTGTGCCACAAATCTTAAATTTTTTTATCCGGACGGACTTCCCCACGATGGGTTATTTCCAGTAGCATTTTTACGGACTGTCCAATTTAAGATTATCCTCTTAAGTGGATTAACTTGATATCAACATAAAATCTCAAATTAACTGTGCAAGGTGTGAAGGAGAGAAGGACGTGACAAAATTGAAACTGCTGTGGAGGCGGCGAAAAACTTTCATCGTTGGTTTTATCGCAGCCACAGGAAGTTTTTTGCTGGGTGTGACATGGCCACTTAACTTGCGGACAAATCAGCCATTGCAACCGATTCAGGCGCAAGTCTTGGCCGTATCCCAGTCCCAAGAACAACAGCCGATGTCCAATATTAATAAGTTCTCCAAGGCGATCGCCAATCGAGTAGAATTTTCCCAACAGGCTCTAGCCCAAGTGCAGGCAATCCGATTTCAATCAGCCGTACCGTCGCAGTTTCAAGGTACAACCATTAGTCACGCGAGACTCGACTCCCAGCGCAAGGCGATCGCCCTGACATTTGACGACGGCCCTTGGCCGAAAACAACTACACAAATCCTAGATATTCTCAAGGAAAATAATATTAAGGCTACATTTTTCTGGGTAGGAAAATACCTGAAAAATTCTCCCGAAATTGGCCAACAGGTCGCAGCAGCCGGTCACGCGATCGGCAATCACACTTGGAGCCATGAATACCTTCAGTATAACGAAGACGGTGCTGCTCGCGAGATCGATCGCACCTCATCCTTAATTGAGGAGTTGACCGGCATCCAAACATCGATGTTCCGCCCGCCAGGAGGCATTTTAAACAATGGATTGACAGCTTACGCTCAAAAGAAAAATTATGCAGTTGTGATGTGGTCTGCTGATTCTTTTGATTGGCGCACTCTTACGGAATCTTTAATCGACAACGTGATGAGGCAGGCAAATTCCGGCGGCATTGTGCTGATGCACGACGGCGGCGGCAATCGAGCAAGAACTGTCAAAGCTTTGCCGGATATTATTGCTCGATTGAGAAAGGAAGGGTACAGTTTCGTAACAGTTCCCGAGTTATTGCAGATGCAAGAACAAGAGTCAAAACAGGAACAAACAGCACAAAAATAAAAATTTGGAAAAGTGGGATTTTACACCATTTTTCCATTTTTTTGTAAGTCGTTAGATGGATTTTTCATAACTATATAGCGCAGGTGAAGGTTAATCGCAGTTATAAACTTAATACAGACACGGCTGTGCCCATCGCGACCTCCCGCCATCGCGTACACCAAACCGCGCCGATATTCATGCCGGACGGTATTATCACTTTCGAGGGCAAGGTAATCTTCGGGGCTAAACCCAGACGGGATGGCAATCATAGCGTTAGAGGCAAAATCGATACATTAATTGTAGCCATATTACCAATTTAGGGTTGAATCTAAGGGCAAATCCTGCAACTGAGAATTCACCCAATTAGCCGCCGCCAAACCCGATCGCAAAGCACCCTCTATTTGACCTTCCCCGCACAAATCCCCCGCACAAACCAGCGGCAAAGTCGTATCAGCCACCAAACAAGAAACAGGCAAAGGATTTCGACAAAAAGCATACCGCCAGCGGTGAACCTGCAACCATTCCGGCTGTTTCAGCCAAGGGATTAAATATTCAGAAGTGCGATCGAGCAATTCCTGACCGACCGTTTCCAAATGAGCAGCTTCTAAATAGCGTTCTGCAAAATTTGCGCTGCTGTGAACCACAAACACCGGCTGCTGTGGCTCGATCCGTTTGCTGCTGTCCAAACCAACCCAAGCTAAATCAGAATTATTGGGAAAAGAAACAGATTTCCACTGCGGATTTAGATTACTTAAATCTTGCCGTTTTGCCGCAGGATAGCCAGCCATAACCGTAATGCAAGGGTCGTACTCCACAGAACGCAATTTGTCAATAAAATCAGATTCCAAACCAATTTCCGAATTCAAAAACATTAAAGCTTGAGGAGCCGGAATTGCCACAACAACAGCCTTAGCAATCAATTCTTGAGGCTTCTGTAAATTGTCATCAGTAACTTCTAGGGAAAGATGCCACATTTGGTTATCTGTAGAAATAGCTTGTACGCGGCGACCAAACCAAATTTCTACACCCTCCGCCAGATACTTACCGATCGCATTCATACCCGTAGGTGCGACATAACAAGAACTAGCAATAGCAGAAAGTTTTCCCTGTCTGAATTCCCAGACACTATCAGTCCAGAGTTTGAGGATATCCCGATCGAGCAAAGCCTCAATTAACCCCTGCACCGCATCCCCCTGCGGTTCCAGATACCGCGCCCCGTGATCGGCTCTAGTACCCTGTACGCGGCGGGTAGCAACACGTCCCCCCGCGCCGCGAGATTTCTCAACAACCGCCACAGAATAACCAGCTTGACGCAACCGTTGAGCGCAACTCAGCCCCGCCATACCCGCACCAATCACCGCAACATCGAACATAATCAATCAGTAAGCCTTGTGAATCTAAACATCAGCTTAAAGGCTGCGAGCTGAATTTGTACCTTACCGATGACTCAAAAGACCCGTAGCTTGCGGGGCCCGACGCCATCGCCCTGCACCAAGTAGTAGAATAAAGGACAGCACGAATCCATGATTAAGACCCGATCAAAAAATGCCACTGTAGGTAAATCCTAAATCCTAATGGTTGTCAACCAGCAGCAATCTAAAATCTAAAATCTAAAATCTAAAATCGAATAGGGGAGGGCAAAATTTTGGACGAACTCAGAGCAGCACTCGAATTGACAACAGAAGAAGAATTGCAGCAACTAACAGAACTTCTGTTCAGCCGCAAGTTTAACCCTTTAGATTACGTGCAAACCCCCGCACCGATAGATGTACAAAGTCGCGATCGCCAAGCATGGCTAGACGCCGTAGAGCAGCGGTTTCGCTATCTTGCAGCCGACGGGCTGACGGTACTCCGAGGGCGAACCGAACACGTAACTTACAGACAAGCACTAATTCAAGTTTGTCGCTATCTCAAAATCCCTTATCCCAAACAGTTGTCAACCACCGACTTAGAGGCAGAAGTATTTCTGCACTTAATGGGCCGGGCGTGGAAGCGTTTGCCGGCAGAGGAACAGCAAGTGCTGACAGTGCGGGTACAGCGAGCGATCGTTGATTCTAAACTCTCAGAACCCCTGCCAATTTCTGCAGAAAAAGACCCGCTCGGTTTGCTGTTCAAAGGTGGCAGCGCTTTAGCTGTGAGTTCCATCTTAAAACCAATGTTGCTTAAATTGATGGCTAATCAATTTGCGCTGCATTTTGCCACCTATCAAATGGCAAAACAAGGAGTGCTTGCAGGCACTGCAACCGCAGCAACCCAGTTTCAAAATTATGTCGCAATTCAGACGGCACGGCGGGGTATGGCGGTGAGTGCAGCTCGTTACGGTGCGACGCGGAGCGTATTTTCGTTGCTCGGCCCGGTGATGTGGACTTGGTTTTTCGCGGATTTGGGTTGGCGATCTATTTCCACGAACTACGGCCGGATTATCCCGACTATTTTTGCCTTAGCTCAAATTCGATTAACGCGATCGGAATGCGTTTGGGAACTAGCTTAACGATGGTAGATTGTAGATTTTAGATCTGAGATTGGGAGTGTGGGTGAATATCAAAAAACGGTTGAAATTAGCTGCCAAACTGACAGCCGAAAATCTCAAGTCTCGACTCCAAAAACATCCCGATCGCCGCCTGCGAATCCCTTGGAATTTGGCTCAAGTGGGGATGCTGATTTTTCCCTTAATTCCGATTTTAGGAGCTTTAGGTTTATTCCTGGGATTGGCTGGCACTTGCAAGCAAAAGTTCCGTCAAATTAGTCGCCGCCCGTTGAATCGAGGATTCGCAATTCTGAGCGCGCTGCTAGTCATCACAGCGGTTTTTGCCCACAACCGCATCGAGGCTTTTATAGGGTTGTACAATTTCTTGCCGTTCTTTATATTGTTTGCCGCTTTCAGCAGTTTAATTCAAACTTCGCCTCAATTGCGGCAATTGTCTTGGATGATGGTAATTAGTTCAATTCCCGTGATAATTTTAGGTCTGGGACAGCAATTTTTAGGTTGGAGCGGCATAGATCAATTGCAGCCTGTTTTTGGCTGGGTACTCGAACCCAAAGGCAATCCCCCCGGCCGTATGGCTTCTGTGTTTATGTACGCTAATATTTTAGCTTGCTATCTGACAATTGCTTTTATTTTAGCACTGGGCCTGTTGATGGATGAAGGGTTCGGGGACGAGCAATGTAAGGGATTTAACCGATTTGACAGCTCGATTTTGAGGGAAGAGGAAAGAGAAAAAAAGGAAACAATTAATGAACGGCTGATGCGAGATTCGCAATTACCGTTCCCCAATTACCGATTCCTATTTTTAAGTTTTGCAGTGATCGGAAATGCTGTTGCTTTGATTTTTACTAATTCTCGCAATTCTTGGGGACTGGCAGTTTTGGCAGTTTTCGCTTTTGCATTTTATGTGGGTTATAAAAAATTATTAGCTGCGGTTTTTAGTGTGGCTAGCACAGTTTTTTTGTCGGCTTTTGGTCCCGAACCTTTACGACAGTATTTGCGAATAATTGTACCTGCTTTTTTTTGGGCTAGACTCACCGACGAGATGTTCCCAAATCGCCCCACAGCTACTTTAAGAACTACTCAGTGGGAATTTGCTTGGTCGATGACTCAGCAGCGTCCTTGGACTGGTTGGGGATTGCGAAATTTTACGCCTCTCTATCAAGCTCAGATGCAAGAATGGCTTGGTCATCCTCACAGTTTGATACTGATGTTGACTGCGGAAACGGGAATACCCGCAACGCTTTTGTTGTTTGGTTTAGTTGGTTGGGTTTTGGCTAGGGGTGTTTTGCTGCTGGCGAATTGGCCGCTTTTTCCTGCGGATATCAAACACGACCAAATAGCAACACAGAAAGTAGCGGAAAATGCTTTAGTGATCAATCAAGAATATATAATTAACAGCACAAATCAGGTGGCTGGTCAAGATGTAAGAGCGGCCGATCGCCTAATTTTTTTCAGTTATTTATTAGCCTTCATCGCCTGTACACTATTTAACACTGTAGACGTGACGCTGTTTGATTTCCGACTCAATACTACTAGCTGGTTGCTGTTGGCGGCGATTTGGGGTGTGTGCGATCATCGACAATCAGCCGTTTTATCTGTAGGGTACGTCAGCGATGAGTCGATCGCACGCACAGGAAATCATCCTAATGTGTTGGGGGAATAAAGTTGCACACTAACCCAAGAGTCTTGCTGAGCAACGATTAAAGTGTCTAGTGTACAACTTTAACCTTAAAATTTTGCACGATATATCAACAGTTTCGAGCGTTTTCAGTGTACAACTTTATTTTGTGTAAACACCTAGCTGACGCACCCTACAAAACCTTACTCCACCGTCACCGACTTGGCCAAATTTCGTGGCTGATCCACATCCAAACCTCGACGCGCCGCAATGTGATAAGCCAACAATTGCAACGGAATCACTGTCACAATCGGCGACAACAATTCATCCACCAAAGGCACTGGCAAAATGTGGTCAAAAATATCGGCCTCCGCCACACCTTGCTTCGGCGTAACGCCAATTAAACGGGCGTCACGCGCCTTCGCTTCTTGAGCGTTGGAAAGCACCTTTTCATAGACGCTTCCTGGCATGGCGATCGCCACTACAGGCACTTTCGCATCCAAAAGGGCGATCGGGCCGTGTTTCATCTCTCCGGCGGGATATCCTTCGGCGTGAATGTAGCTAATTTCCTTCAGTTTCAGTGCCCCTTCCAAAGCAATCGGAAAGTTAATTCCCCGCCCCAAAAAGATAAAATCTTGGGTGTCTGTAAACTGGTGGGACAATTCCTCCACATACTGTTCTTGAATCTCCAAAAACTTCTCAATTTCCGCTGGCAACTGGCGCAAACCAGCAATAATTTCTGCCAATCTCTCAGTGCTGATTGTTTGCCGCTGGTGCGCCAAATCCAAAGCTAAGAAATAGAATGCCATCAACTGAGTGACAAAAGTTTTAGTCGCAGCAACGCCGATTTCTATACCAGCGTGGGTGTTGATTACCTGCGGCATCATGTGGGCGATCGAACTTTCAGTTCTGTTAGTAATGCCTAACATTCTCGCCCGGAATTTATCAGTAAAACCCGCGCGGCGCTGCTGTTCCATCCCCAAAGCAGCCAGCGTGTCCGCCGTTTCTCCCGACTGAGTTACCCCAATAGTTAAAGTATTTGCTGTCAGCGGTGGCGGTGCGTAGCGGTACTCCGAAGCGTACTGCACGGCAGTGGGAATATTAGCTAGTTGTTCCAACAAATATTTGCCAATTAGCGAGGCGTGCCAGCTCGTTCCGCAGGCGAGAATTGAAATTTGTTCGACATCGGCGCAAAGTTCCTTGGGCAAGTTAAGATTGATGGGAGAGCGCGGATTTCCTGGCTGCCAATCGCTGTCTAAATAAGCCTCCAAACAAGCTCGGACTACGGCTGGCTGTTCATAAATCTCCTTGTGCATGAAGTGTTTGAAGCCTTGTTTTTCGACTAAAACCGGACTCCAACCAAGGATGCGCGGGCTTTTTTTCAGCCTTTCTCCTGCAAAGCTGTAAACTTCGACTCCCATCGGAGTTAGCCTTGCTAATTCGCCATTTTCCAAGGACAAAACAGTGCGGGTGTGAGATACTAAGGCCGGCGTGTCGGAAGCGCAGAAAAATTCGCCTGCACCAAAGCCAATCACCAAAGGAGCTTGCTGTCTGGCGACAATTATTTCCTCTGGAAAATCTGCACAGATAACGGCGATAGCAAAAGCTCCTTCTAATTTATTTACCGCCTTTAAAACAGTTTCCAAAAACGATAAATCAGCAATCTTCTCGGTTTTTTTATCTTTTCCTTCTTCCTTCTCCCTTCTTGCTTCTTTCAAAAATTCAGCTATTAAATGAGGAATAACTTCTGTATCGGTATCCGAGACAAATTTATGTCCCTTTGCTTTCAATTCTTTTCGCAACTCGCGATAATTTTCGACAATTCCATTTTGAACTACCGCAATTCGCCCGCTATTATCCATGTGAGGGTGAGCGTTATATTCTTCAGGCTTGCCGTGAGTTGCCCAGCGGGTGTGCCCGATGCCGATGGGAGCCAGAGAGTCTATGTCTGCTAGCTTTTCCCGGAGGCTGTGCAATTTGCCCTTTGCTCGGATGCAGGTAATTTCTCCCTCGGAGATGGTAGCGAGGCCCGCTGAATCGTAGCCCCGGTATTCTAGTTTCTCCAATCCTGCTAGCAAAATCTCGCTTGCTGCTTGCGTGCCGATATAGCCAACGATTCCGCACATTTAACGTACTACTCCTGCTTAGCGATCGCAATAAAACTCAAGTTTTATCATTTTTACCTTCTTCGGGCCCCATAATGCAGATTCCGCGACAAAAAAAGAGGGGGCAAATTAATCGCCCCCTCTCTTGTGCCCGTAATTCGATCGGCGTGTCGATCGATTTTTAGTAAGCTAGACCCATACTGCGAGTGGTTTCTGCTCCCAGGTAAACCCGGATGCTCAGAAAATCGGTAGGGCAAGCAGTTTCGCAACGCTTGCAGCCTACACAGTCTTCGGTGCGGGGAGAGGAGGCAATCTGAGCTGCTTTGCAGCCATCCCAGGGCACCATCTCCAAAACGTCAGTCGGACAAGCGCGGACGCACTGAGTGCAGCCGATGCAAGTATCGTAAATTTTGACTGAATGAGACATTGAATAAAGGCTCCCAACGAGTCACTAAAAATTTGCTGGCTCTGCTAATTAACAGATTTGACGGCGAGGTGACACCGCTATAGCCTGCACAGAGAATTAAAGGTTAGTCTACCGCAGTGCCTGGAAGCACTTCGCGAAAAAGCGACAAAACTTCACAGTTATTCACCTTGGGAGTCTTATGGAACCCTTTTGGGATCTATTCATTCGCCAACCGTCTGAGCATCAGCCTGATGAAATACAAATTGAGTTTCGCAGTAGTATTGATGAGGGTCTGCTCAAAGTTCTTGACCAAACTCTTACAGCATTACATCGAAGCGTTTGACCCTTCAATCACGATCACGAGTTGCCACCACGACAAATCCAGTTTTCCCCTCTAAGTAGGTCGGCGGGAAAAATCACCAGTATGTAACAAAACATTAAGTAGGGTGACGGGACTTAAATTTAATACGTT
>NZ_JAUBUI010000018.1:0-33722 GCF_036705385.1 Microcoleus sp. B3-A4
CAGAGGTACTGGAATAAAAATTAATCCTCCTGTTTTTAATATCTTAAAGCCTCCCAAGCCTTAAGTAAACCGTATTGATGCTCCCGAGCAATTTATTGAAAAAATCAAACAATAATTGACTTTATGGGCGAACTGTATGAATGTGGAGATGATGTTGATTTCACCCGTTTTTCTATTCATTTCTTACACGAATTTCTTAGTTTTTAAGAGGCGGAGACTCAAAATAATTATGAATAAAAAAAAGTTTATGCCTAAAAATATTTCTTTCGGTTCAAAGCCTGTCTGAATTTTTATATAAGTTTCATAACTCCCATTTGGCTCTAAATCTGCAATCATAAAAAATATAGTAGCTACTCAAAAGTTCTCGCAATGACTTTTATCCCCTCCGAAGCGTTTAAATCTATTAGTTATCCCGATCGCACCGTAAAAAGAGCCGATCGCGCCGTCCGGTGCAGCCCTTTTCAATTACACTTCTTCCAGACCATCCGCGATAACAGTGTTTTCCTAACTGCGATCGCCTCAAATTCCGGTGTTGAAAGCGGCTACACCCGATCACCCGTATCCGAGCTCGTAGCCGAAAACTCGCTACTTTGGCTGATCCAAGTCGGTGTGTTGCGGCGGGAAGTAGACGGACAAGGGATTACCGACAGTTTTCGCCTCACGCCCCTGGGCCGCCAACTCGTGGAAAGATGGGAACAGGAAGGACAGGGAGTGCCGGCCGCGTCATTGTGCGATCGCATGGGAAATGCCGTTAGTCGCGGGTTGGGAGTATTTCTATAACCGGAATGGCGGCTAATAAGTGGTTGAAGCTTAAAATTTAAGCTTTTGGGCGGGCAAGATGCCCACCCCACAAGAGTTTGAAGAAATCCACCCCACAAGCAAATTTACTCTTTGTGGAACAGGCATCTTGCCTGTTCTTGAGAGATGTAAGTATAAATTAAATGCCCGATCGCTTAACTAATACAAATTAAACTTAAATTAAATAAAAATAATGGTTCAAAGCCCGACTAAACCTTTGACTCTCGATGAATTTCTCAAACGGCCCGAAACCAAACCGGCTAGCGAATTCATCGATGGTCAGATTATCCAGAAACCTAAGCCCCAAGGAAAACACAGCACAATTCAAAGCGATTTGGCTGCTGACATCAACCGGGTACTCAAACCGCAACGCATCGCCCGCGCCTATCCAGAATTGCGCTGTACCTTTGGAGGTCGATCGACAGTACCCGATCTTGCAGTCTTTACCTGGGAACGCATTCCCCGCGACGAAAACGGCGAAGTAGCCAACACTTTCGCCATCGCCCCCGACTGGACAATCGAAATTCTTTCCCCCGACCAAAGTCAAACTAAAGTCGTCCGCAACATTCTCCACAGTCTCGGCCACGGAACCCAGATGGGCTGGTTGATTGACCCGGAAGAAGAACTGGTATTTGTCTATTTTGCCGATCGCACCATAGCAGTTTTTGAAGAACCGGGCGATCGCATCCCCGTTCCAACCTTTGCCGAATCCTTCAATCTCACCGTCGGTGAAATGTTCAGTTGGCTGACTGAGTAGCGCCACCTCGGTTTATGAATGATTTAACCGCAGAGGGCGCAGAGGGCGCAGAGGAAGAGAAGAGAGAGATCTCTATGGATTTGGTTCGATCTAATGTGCGGTCGATCGCTTATACTAAAATATCTGGTTGTCAGCTCTTCAATGACGAGAGATGACTAAAGTTGTCACTACAAACTTCATTATGATTATTTAACCGGACTTGATATCATCTCTCAAATAACCGCTAACTACTAACAACTAACTACATAAAACGTTTCTCAAAAATGGAAGCTAAATCTTACAAAGACACCGTAAACCTGCCCAAAACCAAGTTTGATATGCGCGCCAACGCCGTCAAACGGGAACCTGAATTGCAACAATTTTGGGCAGATCAAGAAATCTACGATCGGCTTTCGGAAAATAACCCAGGCGACTTGTTCATCCTGCACGACGGGCCACCCTACGCCAACGGACAACTCCACATCGGCCACGCCCTCAACAAAATCCTCAAAGACTTTATCAACCGCTACCAAATGCTGCGCGGCAAAAAAGTCCGCTACGTTCCCGGTTGGGATTGTCATGGATTGCCGATCGAACTTAAAGTCTTGCAAGATAAGAAGATGAAATCGGAGGAACGGCTAAATCTTACGCCGATCGAACTTCGCCGCAAAGCCGCCGCCTTCGCGCAGCAAACAATGGAACAGCAGCGCGAATCCTTCCAGCGCTACGGCGTTTGGGGCGACTGGGAACACCCGTATTTAACCATGAAACCCGAATACGAAGCCGCTCAAATCGGCGTTTTCGGTCAAATGGTGCTCAAAGGCTACATCTACCGCGGCTTCAAACCTGTTCACTGGAGCCCGAGCTCGAAAACAGCCCTCGCCGAAGCGGAATTAGAATATCCCGAAGGCCACACGTCGCGCAGCATCTACGTCGGCTTTCATGTGAAAAAATTGTCAAAATCCCTGCAAACGAAGCTCAAGCGTTATATGCCGAGCCTCTGGGCGGCGATTTGGACGACGACTCCCTGGACAATTCCGGCAAACTTGGCGATCGCAGTTAATCCCGAATTGACTTATGCGGTGGTGGAACCGCCGGCAAATTCCCACATAGCACAACAATTTATGTTAGTAGCTGTCGATGCGGTCGATCGGCTGTCGGCAACTTTTAACACTGAATTAAAAATACTTGCTACCTTCAAAGGCAAAGAATTAGAAGGTTGCATCTACAAACACCCGCTGTTCGATCGCGAAAGTCCAATTGTTGCCGGCGGTGACTACATTACCGCTGATTCCGGGACGGGATTGGTGCACACCGCACCGGGGCACGGACAAGAAGACTTTATCGTCGGAAAACGCTGCGGTTTACCAGTTTTAACACCCGTAGACGAGAACGGAAATTTCACCGCAGAAGCCGGACAGTTTGCAGGTTTAGATGTCCTCGGAAACGGCAATGCCGCAGTGATTGATGCCCTTGCTGAGGCAAATTGTTTGATTAAAGAGGAAAGTTACGCTCACTCTTATCCTTACGATTGGCGCACGAAAAAGCCGACCATTTTTCGGGCGACGGAACAGTGGTTTGCGTCCGTTGAAGGATTCCGAGATGAAGCCTTAAAAGCGATCGCGGATGTGAAGTGGATTCCCGCCCAAGGGGAAAATCGGATTACTGCAATGGTGGGCGATCGATCGGATTGGTGCATCTCCCGCCAGCGGAGTTGGGGCGTTCCCATTCCCGTATTCTACGACGAAGAAACCAACGAACCGCTGCTGAATCAAGAAACGATCGCCTACGTGCAAGCCATCTTTGCCGAGAAGGGTTCGGATGCTTGGTGGGAATTGTCGATCGATGAATTGCTGCCGGAATCTTACCGCAATAACGGCCGCACTTACCGCAAAGGTACAGACACGATGGATGTGTGGTTTGACTCGGGTTCTTCCTGGGCCGCAGTTGCCCAAGGTCGATCGGAATTAAACTATCCTGCTGATATCTATTTGGAAGGTTCAGACCAACACCGCGGCTGGTTTCAATCCAGCTTGCTTACCAGTGTAGCAACTAACGGCGTTGCTCCTTACAAAACAGTTTTGACTCACGGTTTTGTGCTAGATGAAAAAGGCCGGAAGCAAAGCAAATCTCTAGGCAATGTTGTCGATCCGGCAGTCGTAATTAATGAATATGGAGCCGATGTTTTGCGGTTGTGGGTGTCTTCGGTAGACTACTCGGCAGACGTGCCTTTGGGCAAAAATATTCTCAAACAGCAGTCGGATGTTTACCGCAAAATTCGCAATACAGCTAAGTTTTTGCTGGGCAATTTGCACGACTTCGACCCGGCAAAAGATGCCGTTGCTTACGAAGAATTGCCGGAACTCGACCGCTATATGCTGCACAGAATGGGCGAAGTATTTGCGGAAGTCCAAGATGCTTTTGAAAGCTTCCAATTTTCCCGATTCTTCCAAACTGTGCAGAATTTCTGCACGGTGGATTTGTCTAATTTTTACTTGGATATTGCCAAAGATAGACTTTACATCAGCGCGACAGATACCCTTCGCCGCCGCAGTTGTCAGACGGTGATTGCAATTGCTGTGGAGAATTTAGCAAGGGCGATCGCACCTGTTTTGTGTCACATGGCTGAGGATATTTGGCAATACCTTCCCTATCCGACTCCTTACAAGTCCGTGTTTGAAGCCGGCTGGGTACAAATTGATGCTTCATGGCACAATCCAGAATTGGCTACTCGCTGGCAGTATTTGCGACAAGTGCGCGGCGAAGTTAATAAGGTTTTGGAAAAAGCCCGGATTGAAAAGGCGATCGGTTCTTCTTTGGAAGCTAAGGTTTTGCTGTATGTTCCCGATGTTGAGAAAAGACAGCAATTGCAAGCTTTGAATCCCAGCAGCGAAGGATTGGTGGATTATGTGCGATCGCAAAATTCAGTCATAGAGTTAGCCGCAGAGGAGAAAGCAAAAGCAGCACAAGATAAACAGGAAGAACAAGCGGCAAAAGTTGCTAAAGTCTTGACAGAAAACACAATTCATGTGAAAGCGGAAACGATCGCACAAAAGAGCGATCGATCTTCTCAGATAGTAGAGTATTCCGCCCCTGAACTGTCGGCTTCAGATTCGCAGCCAATCTTAGATCAAGCGCTCCAATTTGTGGCTAATTTGCCAGAATACGCGGGCAACTTTGTCACAGAATACCAAAAAGTGCTGGTCACACTGGGGCTGTTAGCCTCTGTGGTGATAACGGGTAGAGTAACGCTGGCGATTTTGGATACGATGAATCAGATTCCGCTTTTGGGAGGCTTATTGGAAGTCATCGGCATCTTATTTACAATCTGGTTTGCTTTCCGTCACTTGCTGTTTGCCGCCAACCGTCAACAACTGGTTCAAAAGATTGATTTTATGACAGCAGATGTGGTGGGCCGGACAAGCGGGCTTGTGCTTGCAGAAACACAGGCGATCGTACTCGCACCGCCACTAGAGACAGCGCTTGTGCTTGTAGAAGAAACACAGGCGATAGTACAAACAGCCCCAGTAGAAACGGCGCTTGTAGAAACACCCCAAATCCCGAAAGCAGAATTAGTTGCGATCGAACCCAAACCAGAAATTCCTGCTGAAATAGCTGTAACGCACGATTCTACAATGACCGCCAACGGTGTAGACGAACTGCGGTATTTGTTCATTACTTCGGAAGTGGAACTGGTAGAATCGAATGCAATCCTGCAAGAATTGCCGTACAGTTATCAGTCTCCCGAGTTGGCGATTGGTGTAGTGAAAGCAGACGGGGAAAAGTGCGATCGCTGCTGGAATTACTCGACTCATGTCAGCGAGTCGATCGAACATCCGCTAATTTGCGAACGCTGCGTTTCAGCAGTAGACCAAAAGTTCTAACGTAGGCTGCGCTTCGGGGAAAATTCTTGAGTTTGTGGTTGCCACATTCAGCCCGAAGCGCAGCCTACAATAACTTCATTTACTTATTTCTGATTAAAAAAACGGCAGACGATTTCACCAGGGTTGTTTTGTCCAAACGCCAAAACTGTTCCATCTTTCTTAGCTGTAGTGCGAGCGCGGCAATTGTAGACTTCCAGAGGCTGTTTCACTCCATCAACACTCAGAATTACCCTGTATTCCCAATAGTTTTTCGCACTGCGTTTGATATCGACAATGCAAATCTCGCTTTTTTGATAATTGCGGCATACAGAGGCGTCAGCAGGAAGCGCGACCCAGAAAAAAGATATTAATAGCAAAAAGTAGCAAACACATTTCATCATCTGCGATCGCCTTTTCCTTTACGCTACTCCGAACCCAGTATGCGGACGCTTGTAAGGCGGATGCAACCCCAACACAATATCCTCCTCAGACACTCCCATCTCGACAAATTCCCGTGCAATATCCACTTCTGTCATATTGCGCTGAATCCAAATTTTGCCATCCTTGATATCCAAATGAATGAAACAGTTGTATATCCGCTTTAGTCCCTCCCAGCCAACATCGAGTAACTGATAGTGGTCGTGTTCCCAATCAAAAACAAGCTGGCATTCAACGTCTGAATTAGGCTTTTCTATCGTTGCTTGTTGAGTGAGCAATTTGCGGATACACTGGCGGTAATGTTCTACTCTTTCCATTCCACAATTACCTCCTTTTGCGGATCGTAAACGACGAGTTTAAGTTGATACACATTGACCGCTTCTTGTATAAATGGCTCTTGAAAAAACGAGTCAAAAGTATCAAACGGTACTGCTAGATACAGTGTTCTGTCCGGTTCTTTGATTTGTAAGGCAAGCCGATAATTCAAAAATTGACCCAAGGCGAGATGAAAGTCAGTAATTGCAGAGTTGTTGAGGAAGCTTTTAATTTCAACAGCAATTTTTTGCCCTAATTTTTCCGCCGCCAAAATCTTCTCTGCGGCTAAATCAATCTCAAACTTAACGCCCTGAATTTTGACGATCAGCGGATCTGCGGTGATTTCCCACTCCTCCTTCTGAAGCGCTTTTTTTACAGCATCGTGAAATAAATCTCTAGCAGCCATTTCTCCCTCATACAGCTTCTATATCTATCTTATAGCAGCCAAAGCGCGCTAGCTGCTGCGATCGCCCTCAAGTCGCGACATCATAAGATAGCTGAACCATACCAGAACTGTATGTCTGACATCCAGTTAACTGCAAAGCTGTAGTATTTATGGGATTAACAAATAAAGGGATTCCCTCGCCTAAAATAATCGGGTGCACCGAGAGAATCACTTCGTTGACAAAATTTTGATTGAGGAAATCGCGAATCAGCAGAGAACCTCCCACCAACCAAATATTCTTGCCCTCAAGCAAGCGTAAGTCATTGACAAAACTCTCTAAATCTGTTACCACTTCTACATCAGAAGTGGCTTGAAAATCTAGATTTTTTGTAAAAACATAACTCTTTTTTTCTTGGTACGGATACTCGCCAAAAGTTAGAACTTGTTCGTAAGTTTTCCGACCCATGAGAACCGTATCGATGCTATCTAAGAATTTACTATAACCGTAATTTTGGTCTGTAAACAGCCAGTCAATATCGCCATTCGATCGGGCGATATAACCGTCCAGACTAGATGCAATGAATAGTACAATTTTCCGCATGGCAACACCGAGGTTTGGGGAATGATTGGGGCGATAATCGCCCGCACCACCTTAATTTTAAATGATTTAGCGTCCTGACGGTAGCTTGAGTTCGATACCCAGTTTGTTGCTGACATCGATCGCCGTATTAGCAAACTCAGTCACACCGGCGACACCAATTCCGATCGCCGCCGCCGCCGTTACAATAGCTTTTAAACTTTTCTTTAATCTGTCTTTATTCCATTGGTTTTCCGGTTTCTGAATTTCGGCTTCGACATCTTCGATATCGATAATTATATCATCGCGTACATCTTTGGGAAACTGCGCGCAATTTTCACGCAAAGATGCAATTAATGTCAAAATTTCTGCTGTATTAGCATTATTGATTTGATTAAATTGATTGTTTTTAACTTCGTTGTCGCTGCCGGCAACACCAGATATCGGGCCGTTGAAGGTGTTGGTTGTGGAAGAAGTGTCAGTCATTTTTTTACCGTCGATATTGATGTTTACTTGAATGCTAGAAGTATCTCCAGAGTCAGGTCGATCGATTCCAGAAATTCGCTCTTTTTCTTCCCATTGTTGCAAATTATCCGGGAAATCTTCCATTAAGCGGCGCACCTGAACCATTTGATAAGATTTGTAGCATTCGATTTCGTAGCGGTGGTTTGCCAAACGGCGGCGCAGTTCTTCAAAATCGTAGAGGTGAGGGTCTTGGCTGCCTTGGCATTGGTGACAATTGCAGGGGATGAGTTCTTGATATTTTAGGCGATTGTCATAAGTAGCATGAATTTTCCAGAGTTCGTGGCGGATGCGGTCTAAAAGAGATTTTTTCTGGTTGCCGGAAACTCGAATGCGGATTTCTCGTTGGTGGTAATTCTCGATAACTTCGGCTTTGGCGTAATTGTCGGCGAGGATGACTCCATCGCGCCAGACAATATCCCCCCTACCCTTTGGTAAATCGGATTGAGGGCGGTAGATTAACAAGTGCATTTCTACGATGAAGCGGGTAATGATGCCTTTGGGCATGAAGTCGTATTCGTAGCGCAAAATCAGGTTATCGGCGTCATCCCAGGTGTAGTTGGGCGTTTCGAGGGGGAGAAGTTGCGGGGCGATGTATTGTCCGGGTTGGCAGGGGATTTCGTAACACAGTTTGAAGTGTTTCATCAAGTGCAGCAGTTCGTCCTGCAAGTCTTGGTATTCTCTGTCGCGCCAGATTTGCTTGAGGTTTTCTTGGGTGAAGTACCCGTAGTTGGCGATGACTTCTGCGTTGTCGGTAACTTCTCCATTGTCGGTGACTTTTTTGTTGCCGATGAGTTTGTAAACAGCGTTGGTTGCCAATTCCGGACGCAGGATGACTACCTTTTTGAGGTTGGGGACTTTTTGGAAGTGGAGGATGATACCCAAGTCGTGGAGGTATTTACTGAGACTCAACATGGCGGGTTTATCCGACTTTTTGAAACCTTGGCCGGCGCAGATGTTGAAAAATTCACCGACTTCGATATGGGTTTGGTGTTGGGAATAGTTTTCCACAACATAGCGGACGTTTGCCCAGCGTTTGGGGATGGGCGTACTGATGTGTTCGAGGGTAGTGATGCGGTTTTGCAGGGCGCGTTGGAGGGCTTCAAGTCCGCGATTGGTGGCGAGGTTGGTAGCGAAATCTTTTTCTAGGTTGGGAAAGTCCCGCCGCTGTTGGGAGAGGTTGATTTCGCAGCGGATGTCTTGTTTTTCGTTTTGGACGAGGAAGACGGGACTGCCGTCGCTGAGGAGTTCGATGATACTCAGCCAGTAGCAGAGGTTGGGGTTTTGGCGGCGGTTATCGACGAGGAGGACATACACAGAACGTTCGGTGAGAAAAAATTGGTGGGTGGCGTGGTAGATTTCCTGTCCGCCAAAGTCCCAGAGGTGAACGCGGAAAGGTTTGCCGTTGGGTTGTGGGAATTCCCAGCGCATCACATCGATGCCTTCGGTGGTGGGTTCTGGTTTTTTGAGTTCGTAGTCGGTATTGAGGAGTTTGTTTGCTAGGGTGGTTTTTCCCGCTTCGCCTTCGCCGACAATCAAAAGTTTGGCTTCGTTGAGGTCTTCGGTAGCATTGGGGTCGCGAGTTTGGAAGTAGAAATCGAGAATGGTACGCAAATCGCCAGGATCTTTATATAATTCGTTTTCGCCCAGAATTTCCGGCGGAATTGGTATTGGATTACCCCGCAAATCCAATTGTTTCAGTTTCTCCATTTTGCCCAGAACTTCGGGAATTTCTGTAATCTGATTGTTTCTGAGGTCAAGCTGTGTCAAATTCGACAGTTTGCCCAGAACTTCGGGAATTTCTGTAATCTGATTGTTTCTGAGGTCAAGCTGTGTCAAATTCGACAGTTTGCCCAGAACTTCGGGAATTTCTGTAATCTGATTGCCACCGAGGTCAAGCTGTGTCAAATTCGACAGTTTGCCCAGAACTTCGGGAATTTCTGTAATCTGATTGTTTCTGAGGTCAAGCTGTGTCAAATTCGACAGTTTGCCCACCACTTCGGGAATTTCTGTAATCTGATTGTTCCAGAGCTTAAGCTGTGTCAAATTCGACAGTTTGCCCAGAACTTCGGGAATTTCTGTAATCTGATTGATCCAGAGGTTAAGCTGTGTCAAATTCGACAGTTTACCCAGAACTTCGGGAATTTCTGTAATCTTATTGTTCCAGAGGTAAAGCTGTGTCAAATTCGACAGTTTGCCCACAACTTCGGGAATTTCTGTAATCTGATTGTAACTGAGGTCAAGCTGTGTCAATTTCGACAGTTTGCCCACAACTTCGGGAATTTCTGTAATCTGATTGTAACTGAGGTCAAGCTGTGTCAATTTCGACAGTTTGCCCACAACTTCGGGAATTTCTGTAATCTGATTGCCACTGAGGTCAAGCTGTGTCAATTTCGACAGTTTGCCCACAACTTCGGGAATTTCTGTAATCTGATTGCCACCGAGGTCAAGCTGTGTCAAATTCGACAGTTTTCCCACCACTTCGGGAATTTCTGTAATCTGATTGTGTCTGAGGTCAATCTGTGTCAAATTCGACAGTTTTCCCACCACTTCGGGAATTTCTGTAATCTGATTGTTCCCGAGGTCAAGCTGTGTCAAATTCGACAGTTTTCGCAGAACTTCGGGAATTTCTGTAATCTGATTGTTTCTGAGGTCAAGCTGTGTCAAATTCGACAGTTTGCCCAGAACTTCGGGAATTTCTGTAATCTGATTTTTTCTGAGGTCAAGCTGTGTCAAATTCGACAGTTTGCCCACCACTTCGGGAATTTCTGTAATCTGATTGTAACTGAGGTTAAGCTGTGTCAAATGCGACAGTTTGCCCAGAATTTCGGGAATTTCTGTAATCAGATTGTTCCAGAGCTTAAGCTGTGTCAAATTCGACAGTTTGCCCACCACTTCGGGAATTTCTGCTATCTGATTGCTGCTGAGGTTAAGCTGTGTCAAATTCGACAGTTTGCCCACAACTTCGGGAATTTCTGCTATCTGTGAATTCCTAATCTGCAAACATCGCAGATTAGAGAATTTACCAATTATTTCAGGAATCTCTCGCAGCACCATTTTGGACAGGGAGAAAGTCCGAAGGTTTTCCAATTTGCCTAAACTTTCAGGCAGAGACTCTATGGGATTTCCCCACAGGTAAAAACCTTTCAGATATTGCAGCGTTCCGATTTCATCTGGCAAACATTGAAGTTGATTTTCTCCCAGTCCCAGTGTTTCTAGTAGCTTCAGGTTTTGAATGTGTGGTGGCAGTATAGAAATTTGGTTTTCCCGACATCCGAGATAAACAAGCTGAGGGAGCTGAAAAATACAATCAGGTAGTTCGGTAAACTGATTTTTAGGCAAATGCAACGCTTTGAGATTCACCAGTTGACTGATTTCGTCAGGCAAACTGGATAAGGCGTTAAAACCAAGCTGTAAAATTTTCAGATTGGTAAGCTTACCGATTTCAGGAGGTAGTACCACTAGCTTGTTGCCCACGCCTTCATTACCATCAATCCACTTCCCCAAAATCAAACGCTGAAGCTGCGTGCACTTGCCAATCTCCGGCGGCAATTCGTCCAACTCCAACCCGGCTAAATCCAGTTGAGTCAATTTTTCCGCCGCCGCTATGTCAATTCGCCGGACTGCTTCTTTTCGCGTCATGCCCTTTGTCTCTCGGTAGTCTTCATTTTATTGTGACAGAGATTTTTGTGGGTGGGGGGAATTATCGCCCGTACTCTTGAACCACAAAAACCGGATGACTCAACCCAGGCTGATTCTGCTTTTTGATGCGAATCAGCCGATCGAACAGTGAATCAACATCCTGAAGATAGGCATGAAGAATAGTAACTTGTCCCAAGTAATCTCGATCGTCTTTACACACAATAATTCCTGCATGATGTTCACCGCCACGGTGTAGCGCCACAAAATCATCGCGATTGAAGCTAATTACCGCCCGATTTTGTTCAGTAGCAAATCGGAGAACCTCGTCATCAGGAATCCCTTGATTCGCTTGACCAGCATCATAGGAAGTTAAAACATCACAGTCAAGGCTACGCAAATGCTCGACCATTGCGATCGGGAAATTTTCACTCTTAATACAGCCTCACCCTTTCAATCATCGGTTTGATGAGAAACAATAATGCGATCGATTTCTTCGCAGTGGCGATCGTAATAACGCCAAGCATTCTCTAAATCGCGATCGGACAAACCTGGATAATTCCGAAGTAACTCAGCCTCATCAGCCCCCTGTTGGTGAAGCGAAACCAGTGTCCAAACAGGAATGCGGGTGTTGCGAATCCGGGCATTTCCTCCACAGACTCCAGGCGTACTCTGAATCGCCCTAGCCCAGAGTTTTTCTTGAAACAGCAAACTCTCTTCAGGTGTCAGCGACTCAATGACTTGAATTAAGGAGTCAACCAACTGAATGTTCATAGCTGGAAATTTACAGAATATATAATAGTGCGAGCGCTCAAACTATCATAGCAAAATTCCCCAACACCAACCTCTCAAGCGGAGGGCACTTGCCTATCTCCGGCGGCAATTCCTCCAACCCCGCCAAATCCAATTCTGTCTGGCCCACATCGGCAGCTTTGTCGATAAACTGCAACAACTCCTCTGGCGTCATATCCTTTATCTCTCGGTAGTCTTCATTATTTTATTGCGACAGGATTTTTTGGTTGGTGGGGAAAGCCAGAAAGCTATAATAAATAAGCAACCCAAACATACAGATTTTATGTCCACTATTGAGCAAATCGAAGCCGCCATCCTAAAACTGCCAGCCAGCGACTATCAAAAACTGGTGCAATGGCTGCTAGATTTAGACTATCAACGCTGGAGCGAACAGCTCGAACAAGACATCATTGGCGGTAAACTAGACAGTCTGGCACAAGAAGCACTAGCTGATTTTGAAGCAGGGCAATATCGGGCAATCTAATGCACTATACAACCCGCCGCTTTTGGAGTTGCTACGCTGCACTGCCAGAAAATGTGCAATCCACCGCCGATCGCGCTTACGAACTCCTCAAAGTCGATCCCAACCACCCATCTTTACACTTCAAAAAAGTTGGCAAATACTGGTCAGTTCGAGCTGGGCAAAGTCATCGAGCTTTGGGTACAGAAGTCAAGCAAGGAATTCTCTGGTTCTGGATTGGTACTCATGCAGAATACGACAGCTTAATTAATTAGTAAAAGTCAAGTATTTTTTGTCTTTTGGTGTGTCTCACCCTTTCAATTATCGGTTTGATGAGAAACAATTAGGCGCTCGATTTCTTCGCGGTGGCGATCGTAATGAGTTTTTGGTTTAGTAATGACGAGAAATACCCAGATCAACCTGGTTTCTCAGTTCTGCGTGTGATACCTACTTCCTTAAACTTTAGATAATCTAAATATAAACACATAATAAACCTCAATCTCATGTTTTTTACCAACAGATGACAAAGGGTGATACGCTTGGGATAGGAAGTTATTTGTCTATGAACCAAATTAAACGTGTTGCCATAGTGGGAGGAACCCACGGAAACGAACTCACAGGAATTTACCTCGTGAAGAAATTCGAGCGCGCGCCAGAGTTAATTGGGCGATCGACTTTTGAAACTATCGCCCTGCTAGCCAATCCCAAAGCTTGCGAAATCGGCAGACGCTACATCGATATTGACCTCAACCGCTGCTTTAGAAAGCAAGATTTAGAAAATCCCCATCTCTCCAGCTATGAAGCGCAGCGGGCGAAAGAAATCTACCGCATTTTTAGCTCAAAAAACACTCATCTGCCCAACGTAATTATCGATTTGCACAGCACCACATCCAACATGGGGCTAACATTTATTCTCGCCAGCCATCATCCATTTAACCTGCAACTAGCAGCTTATTTAACCTCTGTGTATCCCCAGCTCAAGGTACTCGCTTCTACAACCAAGAATCATGATAGTCCTTTGCTGCGATCGCTTTCCGAATTAGGCGGTACGCTGGAAGTTGGTGCAGTGCCGCAAGGCGTATTAGATGCGTCTTTATTTCAGCAAACTGAGCAAGTAGTCAGCCGAATTTTAGACGGCGTAGAAGCCTACAATCAAGGCACAATGCCTGCTGCAAAGAATCCCCTGACTATTTATCACACCATTGGGGCGATCGACTATCCCAGAAACGAGAACAGAGAAATTCAGGCAATGATTCATCCTCATCTGCAATCCAGAGATTATCAACCACTAAATCCCGGCGATCCCATGTTTTTAACCTTTGATGGTGAGTCAGTCTTGTATCAAGGTAAATCAACCGTTTATCCAATTTTCATTAACGAGGCAGCTTACTACGAAAAAGGAATTGCCATGTGTTTTACCCAAAAGCAAATTGTTGTTAGTCATTAGTCATTAGTCATTTCTAGAGACGGATCTGGTGACAAAAACTCCTCTTTAGAAGCCGTAGTCAAAGAACGCAATTCCTTCCATATTTCCAAAGTGAGAATACAGGTAATCAGCCACACCAAACCAGCCGTATAACCAGCAATAACATCGGTAGGCCAGTGAACTCCTAGATAAAGCCGACTCAAACCAATAGCAGCAATTAATACAACTGTCACGCTGTAAATCAACCAGCGCTGCTTGGGAAAGCGCGTACCCAAGAAATATCCTAGCAAACCGTAAATAACCATTGAAATCATCGCGTGTCCGCTAGGAAAACTGTAAAAGCGAACGTCAATAACGCGCTCCCAAAGTTGAGGTCTAGCACGGGCAAAAAGTTTTTTTAACAGTACATTTAAACCGATCGCCCCTGCGCCCGCGAGCGCAATAGTTGCGGCTTCCGATCGGTGATTGCGCGCTAGCAAAACAATACCCAAGCTCAGACACATCACTAGCAGCAACTTCGGCTCGCCCAAAAAGGTAAAGCCCAACATTATTTGATCGCGCAGCGGAGTGTGAAGGCTCCTGAGATATAGTAAAATAGATGTATCGAAAGCGTAACTTTGTTTTCCCAACACGTCTTCGGCAAGGGTGGAAAATCCCCACATCCCCAAAGCAGCAACAGCAAGCCCGGCCAGCCGAATTATCGAAATGAGCGATCGAATTTTAGAACGCATTTTCTAAGTAATTAAAATTTGAAAATTTCCAATTGAAAATAATACCACAAGTATCGGAAACGAAAAAGCCTTACCAATCGTCTAGATTCTTGAGCAACTCTATTCTGAATCATTAACTGATTTTTCACTAGCCACCTCAGCTTTTACATCCCATCGGCGAATGACTATACTATCCACAAAACACATTTCTGCAATTTTGTTGACCGTGGGGTTGACAAGTCTTTCTAGCTGTGCTAGCACAACCGGAGTCAATGCCCCGATCGCCGAAGCCAACACCATCGCCCAGCGTCTCGTCTCCACCGCAGTCGCGCAAAAGCCGAACAACCCGCAATTCGGCCAGCCGATCGACTGTACCCTAGGCAAAGACTGTTTTGTATTGCTGTATTTCGATCGAGAACCCGGCCCCACCGCCGTCGATTTTGGCTGCGGGCGCCAAACCTACGACGGCCACGACGGCACAGATTTTGCCATTCCCGACGCCAAAGCAATGGCAAAAGGAGTTCCAGTTATTGCCTCCGCAGCAGGCAAAGTTTTGCGAGCACGAGATGGTGTGGTCGATCGGCGTTTACAAAACGATACAGAAAAAGCCAACATCGCAGGCACAGAATGCGGCAACGGCATGGTAATCGACCACGGCGCAGGCTGGGAAGCCCAATACTGCCACCTCCGCAAAGGCAGCGTTGCCGTCAAACCGGGTACACAGGTACAAAAAGGCACTGTTTTGGGCATGGTGGGGAACTCTGGGATGGCCTCTTTCCCCCACGTACACGTAACTTTTCGCTATCAAGGCAAACCCGTAGATCCGTTTGTCGGGCCCGACGCGAAGGTAGGCTGCAACATCGCCCGCAATCCCATTTGGGACAAACCTCTAGACTATATTTCCACAGGTTTAATTCGGGCAGGTTTTGCCAATAAGCCGCCCGATATCAACGCTGTCTGGGAAGGACAATTTTCCGAGACTAAACTCCCTGCAAACAGTCCAGCTTTGTTGTTTTGGGTGCAAAGTTACGGAGTGCTCAAGGGCGATCGCGAACAATACAAATTATTTGCACCCAACGGCACAACCATCGCCGATCAGACCAATGAAATTAAAGCCCCCAGCCGCACTTGGTTGGGTTATGTCGGCAAAAGAAACAGTACAAATTCTCCTCTGATTCCCGGAGTTTGGCGGGCCGAATACCGGTTGACGCGGGGCGATCGAGTTTTGGCAGAAGTCAAGCGAGAAGTAGAGTTGCGTTAGTTAGTTGACTGTTGACTGTTGACTGTTGACTGTTGGCAGTATTTAATCCGTGTAGCCGCGTCAAAATCACTCTCTTCCTTCTTCCTTCTTCCTTCTTCCCTCTTCCTTCCGAAGATTATTTCAACAGCCAGCCAAATAATTCTCCGACACTCAACTGCAGTTCGTTAGCGAAGGACGGCACAGGTAGCAGCATTTCTGGTTCATCAAATACTGCTGTCTGTTGCTGGGGAACATAAACAAAAACGCATTGTTCGTCGGGATCTATCAGCCAGCCCATTTGAGTTTCATGATTTAAGCAGTGCAGAATATTTTTAGTAACTTTAGTTTGACTTTGGTCGGGCGACAAAATCTCAATTGTCCAATCAGGAGCTATGGGAAAGACATTAGCAATTTCGCCGTTATCCTCGGTGGGAATTCTGTTCCAGACAAATACTGAAACATCAGGCACTGTTGACCTTCCGCCAAAGGTACACCGGAGTTCTGGAAAAGTTCGTGCAACTTTTTTGTTTCTTAATATAGCGTTAATGAAAATAATTAGTTCACATTGAATCGCACTGTGTTTTCCTTGTGGCAGTGGTTTCTGAATAATTTGATTATCAATGTATTCGCTTGCAGGTTTGGTTTCTGGTAGTTGGAGAAACTCTTCTAAATTTAAGGGTTTTAATGTTGTTTTAACCATTTTAACTTCACCTTAATTAGATAGATCCTTTCGCGGCAGTCTAGTCTAAGGCAAATTGTTCCAAGCTTGAGCCACAATGTCGCTCAGCCAGAGCCTCTGAGCAAAATCGAGCAGATTGTCGTCGGCGAGTACCTCAGCCTTCAATTCATCCAAAGACTGAGATCGCGATCGAGCTATTTGAATCACACCCGCGATCGCCGACGCCACCAATTCTTCATTCAGTGGCTGCTGTCGCAAAGCAATCATTTCTTGAGGATTCGTAGGAATGGGATAATTCATAGGAGTGCATACCAAAGGGAGTAGATATTCAGCCGTTGCGGGCCAACCGAGAGCAAGAGCGATCGAAAACCTAAAAATCTGAGAACATTGTAAACTTATTTAAAACTAAATAAGTATTCGGGAGTATAGCCTACTTTGCTCCCTTGTCAACTCCCCCATCTTTATTAATTTATTCAGAATTGAGAGCCTAATCATGCAAGAAATTCTTTATCTAGAAGTCCCGACACCGGATACAGCAGCCGTCTGCACTTGGTTGCAGCACGAATTCGATCCCGGAATCGGAGAAAAAATTATTACTGCTGACGGCTTTCGCCTGCTTTCACCAGCCACAACAGCCGAGGTTCTCAAGTCTGGAACTCAAAATGCCAATCCGAAACCCGCATTGGCTGACACCAATTCAGGAAACCAAAATTGGCGGACAGAACTTTCCACCTTTGTCTGGTCACTGCAACGCACCACTTATTTAAAAGTCTTTCGTCTAGAAGAGGCGCCTGCGGGAGAAAAAAAGTTCCTGGAAAATCTGAATATTGCTGTGAAAAACAAGTTTCCCGATCGCTACCCGGAACCCCCTCTCATAGACCTTTCCAAACAGTCAATTTTTGAGGCTCTTGCTCCCTATTACCCCCTCACCGTCAAATACTTCCAAAAAATGCCTGAAGGCGAATACGACCTCAAGCGCGTCTACTGGTGGGAGCAACGTTGGCGCGAAAGCACTCGCAATCCTCAAAAGCCAAAACAAGTAGTGTTTTTGAAGGAAGAGGGAACAGGGAAGAAGGAAGAGGGAACAGGGAAGAAGGCAGAAGACACAATTTTGGTGTCTGATTCTGGCGATACTTTTTACGACTTAATTTATATTGGCGGGGCATTAGGAGTGATTCACGCCGCAGTCATGGCGAAATTGGGCTACCGGGTGCTGCTAGTTGAACGAATGCCTTTCGGGCGGATGAATCGCGAGTGGAATATTTCGCGGGATGAAATTCAAAGCTTAATTGATTTAGGTTTATTTACTGCTGCAGAAATCGAAACTTTGATTGCCAGAGAATACAAAGATGGCTACAACAAGTTTTTTGATGCTAACAATCCGCCCGTTGCTCAAGCGCCAGTTCTGCACACGCCAAAGGTACTCAATGTAGCTTTGGACGGCGAAAAATTGCTGAAGTTAGCGGGAGTTAAGCTAACAGAAGCTGGTGGGGAAATCTGGGACGAAACTGAGTTTATCAGAGCCGATGTTGAAGCGGAAAAAGTAGTAGTTCAAGGCCGCCACTTGCCGACAAAAGCCGATCGCACTGCATTAGGACGGCTGCTGGTGGATGCAATGGGTTCGGCTTCTCCCATCGCTTGGCAATTGAACGAAGGGCGGACTTTTGACAGCGTTTGTCCGACAGTGGGAGCAGTCATCGACGCAGGATTTGAGCCGGGAGTATGGGATTCAGAGTACGGGGATGTACTCTACACTCACGGGGACATTTCCCGGGGGCGCCAGCTCATTTGGGAGTTGTTTCCCGGCGCCGGCACAGAACTGACAGTTTATCTATTTCACTACCACCAAGTACATCCAGAGAATCCCGGTTCTTTGCTGGAAATGTACGAGGATTTTTTCACAATTTTGCCGGAATACCGCCGCTGCGATGTCGATAAATTGGTGTGGAAAAAACCGACCTTTGGTTATATTCCGGGGCATTTTAGCAGCAACAGCAGCGATCGCTCCGTGGCGGTCGATCGCCTAGTCTCGATCGGCGACGCAGCATCCTTGCAATCTCCCCTCGTTTTCACCGGCTTCGGCTCTCTTGTCCGCAATCTTTTCCGCTTAACAGACCTTTTGGATACAGCATTAAAGCACAATTTGTTGACTGCAAATCACTTAAACCAAATTCGCGCCTACCAGAGCAATGTTTCAGTAACTTGGCTGTTTTCTAAAGGCATGATGGTTCCTACAGGCAGCAGTTTGCCGCCTCAAAGAATTAATTCAATTCTCAATACCTTTTTCGGTATTTTGGCAGGACAAAAACTCACCGTAGCCGAAACTTTTATTAAAGACAGAATCGACTGGCTAACTTTCAATCGACTGGCGCTCGAAGCAGCCGGAAAAAATCCTTCTCTCCTCTTGTGGATTTTAGATTTTGTCACCTTGAGGGATATTTGGCGCTGGCTGGGAAGTTACGTGAATTTTACTCTGCTGGCTTTGGCCAGTTGGCTGTTCGGATGGCTTCCCAGCTTCGCGCGCAGGGTACAACCTTGGTTGGAACCCCGGTATCCGGCTGTTTGGCTGTCGCTGTTGGCTACCAGCTATGCTCTCACCTACGGCATGGGAAAGAGGAGAAAAGAGTTTTGAGTTTTGAGTTTTGACTCAAAACTAGCAACTTCAATTCGCTATCGAAAACTCGGCAATTCAATTTCAGCTAGCGATCGGCGTTTTTTAGAAGCCCGCAGCGGACTGGCAATCAAGCTCAGCCAGTCTGGTTGGGCGACTGCTGTAGGTTTTGCCACACTCGATCGCACTTCTTGAATGCCAAAGGTTTCAACAGAGTTCAAAATTTGAAAAGCCCTGGCCAATTCTTGGGCGTCCACTTTGGTAGCAGTTTCGGGTTCAGACTCAGCCACCGGCAGTTCAGGTTCCGCAACCGGTTCGGCCGAGTCAGTTGCCGGCTCATCAGGCTGGTAGGTTTCGCTCTTGTGCAATTGAATGCCGGATACTTCGGCTAATTTGTTGAGTTCCTGATTGGCTGGGGCTTCAGGCTCGATCGCCTCGGCAGCAGGGGCTACCTCTGGAAGCTCTTCTGGTTCCGACCAAGGTTGGACAGGGGAAGCGTTGAAGGCTGGCGGCACCGGCATCTGAGAGCTTTTGACCGCCGCGAGCAAAGATTCTAATTGTGCGCTGGCGGTGTCCAGATTATTGTCAGGCGGCTCGGTTCTCGGCGACTTTACCTGCGGCCTGTCCAAACTTCTTTCCAAGGCAGCTTTGAATTGCAGAGTGTGGCGCTGCTGGCGGTGCAAGCGGGCTCGCAATTCCCTGCAAATATTTTCTGTGGCTACTAACTGGTGTAACTGTTCGTTGTAGCGCTGCACAGTAGACGCACATTCTCGCTCAACAGTCGCTAGCCTGACTTGGCTGGTTGCCAACTGACTTCTTAAATTTTCGACTAAAATTTCTTGACTTTGGAGGGTTTGATGGGAAACTTCCACTTTGCCAAACAGCCGCGTCAATTGTTCTTGAGTATTTTCTAGTTCTGCAGTCCGCTGTTCTAGCAAAGTTTCGCGATTCTGCAAAGTTTTTTGGGACTCTTCGAGAGCTGTTTCTAGCTGGGCGATGCGCTGTAAAAGGTCGCGGTTGCATTCGTGCAGCGCTTGCATTAGGGTGACTGGGGTCGATCCTTTGCCCTTGGCCTGTTCGGCATTCCCAAGCATATTTTTTAGATTGTCTGAAATCGGGGGCGAGCCCGCCTCAGTCGGCTGTGTCGGAGATTGCGACTTTTTTGTTTCAGGTATTGTAGGAATTGCATCTACACTGATGGCGTTGGGAAAATCTACTGTTTGCCAGTCTTCTTCTGGCTGTTGGGGAACCGTTGCGGGAGGGTCTGTCGCATCGGGGGCGATCGGCTCAAAACCCCCAGTAGCAGCAAAATCTGAATGAAATGGTTCGGTATCGGATGGAACAGCAGGGTGCGGTTGGTGCTGATGGGCTCGAAGATCAGCTTCTGACATGGCTTTTTATCCCAATACTCACAGGGTCTCAGATACAGTCTATCCTTAGAGATTCTACAGAAGGAAGCCCCTAAGTGATAGTTGTTGTCATTTTTTCTGTTTTTTCGGACAATAGCCTCTGAATCGAGTTGCGCGATCGAACTACAACCCGAACTCAAATTCAGGCGTAAGATGCGCCTATGAGCACCCTACAGACGTGAGTTGTGGGTCCAGAGTCCTATCAAAATAATTTTTCCTGATGTCTAACGCACTGTTTCGGTATGCGTGCGATCGCCTAAGCTTTAACAACTGCACAATGTTTGTCAATGATTGCTGGAACTTCTGCCGGTGCAATGCGGCTGTAGCGAGTTTTGTCCGGCATCACAACTATATTTGGGCCCGCTTTACACTGTTTGAGACATCCGGTTCCCTGTACTGTCACTTTGTCTTCTAAACCGCGCGCATTCAAAGCATTTTCTAAAGCTTTACAGACTCCTCCAGCGCCCCGCTTCAGGCAGTCTGATTTTTGACATACTAATATTTTGGTTTGGGTTTTTGCCGAAGCTTTTACAGTTTGAGCGGCTGTGGTAGAGGTGAATTCGCTTTTGCCGACGATCGCGCGATCGTCGGATGTCAATACCGCAACAGGCAGATTGGTGGAGTCGAGGAGTTCTGGCGATCGATCGTTTTGACCTTGAGCCAGCTTGAGGCTGCGAGCTTTAAGTTTTATTTTACCGTTTTTCAAGTTGAGTTCTTTCTCACCTACCACTTCAACTTTCAACCCGGGCGTCAAAACAGGTAACAGAAATGACCGCAATTCCTTGCACAGTTTAACAAGATATTCTACTCCCCGAGCATTGCTAATTCGCAAATATTTAAGTTTGCAACCATCTTCAATAATCAGGCCGAGGATTTCTCCTTCTAAACTGAATTCGGAAACTTGCTTGCCAGATTTATACATTGTTATGACTCCTTTAAATCCGTTAAATCCGTTACATTTTCTACACTGAGCTTTGCCGAACTTCCTTCTACCTTGAAGGCATTTGCCAGCAGCACTCCAGCCACTGCACCAGTTCGCCCCGAGGGGCACTGACTTGCCTCAACACGCTCGTTAACTGAGCAGCTTGTTTGACAGTGTTGACTTTTGCCCGCAAAGGTTGGTCAACCGCACACCAGCAGGGAATTTCTAGCTCTTGCAAGCGTTTGTAAACTTGCCACCTGTCTAGCCAACTAACTTGCACAATGTCAGAAACTTCTAATTCTGGATCTGCTGGATTCATTTTTTAACAACAGTAATAATTTGCATTAATTTTTGCTCCTGACCGATCGCCAGCAGAAGTTAAAAGCTAGATTTCCCAGGAAAATCAAGGATTATCAAAAGCCCGGCCTGAAAAATTCTGCCTTTTCCCTTCTACCTTCTGCCTTCAGGAGGTTCGCCCCATTTTCAGGAAGCGTTCAGAACGAGAATCTTTTTAAGCATAACCCAACTGCTAATTATTCTCAATAGGTTTAGAAAAAAATTTTCCTACTCTACAAAATATTCCACTATCGAGGCAGACTCTGCTTGACTGGTAAATTTACGGTGCTAGACTGACTCTATTGGCAACAAAACTGCCTATTGAGAGGAGAACACACATGGCTGAGACTCAGAGTGCATTAAGACCATTTGGCCACATAGCCGAAAACCCAATTCTACTGGAACATTCAGTCACAGCACCGATTTGTGAAGGGATGAACGCGCTGCTGGCCAGTTTTCAGGCTCTATACCTGCAATATCAAAAACATCATTTTGTGGTGGAAGGGGCAGAATTCTACTCCTTGCACAAATTCTTTGAAGAAAGCTACGGAGAAGCTCAAGATAGCGTCCACGAGTTGGGTGAACGGTTAAACGGGTTGGGCGGCATACCGGCAGCTAGCTTTAGCAAGTTAGCCGAGCTGTGCTGTTTTGAGCCGGAAGCTGACGGCGTATATTCCTGCCGCCAAATGCTAGAACACGATTTAGTTGCGGAGCAAGCTATCCTCGGTTTGCTGCGGCGTCAAGCAGGACAAGCAGAAAGTTTGGGCGATCGAGCTACGCGCTACCTCTACGAAAAAATCCTGCTAAAAACAGAAGAGCGGGCTTATCACATTTCTCACTTCCTCGCCCCCGATACCTTAGTGCAGTTGAACTTGAACTAACAATTCTTCTTCTTCCTCTTCCTTCGCGCCTTCGCGGTTCGTTATCTTAGATAGAAAAAAAAGCGGGCAGTTTTGTGACTGCCCGCTTTTTTTATACAAAGTGCGCTTGTCCGGAGGGAATTAAGGCGCTAAAGCATTGCCGCGCAACAAGCTACCAATGGTTTTAGCGGTAATCTTCATCTGAATGAAGGGATTAGCCGGAACCACGGTTTTATACAAGTAGCTATCGAATGTGAGCTTCTGGACATCGCGATCGGCACACATTTCCACAAAAGCTTCGCGGGTAGCGTCGGAACGGTAGAACACGCGCTGCAAAATGTCCAGAACTTTGTAAGTAATGCCGTAGGCTTTATCCCACCGCTTCAGGTAAATCTTAATTTCCTCTTCAGTCGGAATGCGCGCGCCTTTATTGGAAATCTCCACAATAGTTTCGGCACACATCCGACCAGACTTGGCGGCAAAATAGATACCTTCGCCGGAAGACTTGGTAACGTAGCCGGCGGCGTCGCCTACGAGAGCAACTCGACCGACAACCCGGCGGGGACGCGGATGTTCCGGGATGGGGTGAGCTTCCACTTTAATAATCTCACCGCCCATCAGTTTTTTGGCAGCGCGGGCGCGGACGCCTGCTTGCAGCTTTTTGATGCTGGCTTGATTGACTTTCATCGTGCCGGTACCGACAGCTACGTGGTCGTATTTGGGGAACACCCAAGCGTAGAAATCGGTAGATACGTCGTCGCCGACGTACATTTCGGCTAAGTCTTCGTAGTAAGCCATTTTATCTTCTGGCAGGCGGATGCGCTCTTGGAAGGCGATCGCATAATTGTAGTCGCCAGCGTCGATCGCCTTTGCTACGCGAGAGTTAGCGCCGTCAGCCCCAATTACCAAATCCACCTTCAGAGTTTTCTGAATTCCCATTGCACTGCCGTCGGAGTGGTCGGCATAGTGGAGAGTGTAGGGGTCGGTGTTGTTGCCTGGAATTTCTAATTTGTGAACGGTGCCGTTAATCAGTTTTGCACCCAAGGAAGCGGCGCGATCGCGCATGAAGCCATCGAGCACTTCGCGGCGGCACATACCGATGTATTCGTGGGCGTTTTCAATATTGATGTCCACCTCGACGTTAGAGGGGGAGATCATTTTCATTTTTCTGACTTGGCGGTCAATAATACTTTGCGGCAAGTCAAATTCGCTGACCATGCACAGGGGAATCGCCCCACCGCAGGGTTTGGCGTTGTCTAATTTACGCTCGAATAGGTATGTTTCGATTCCTGCTTTTACCAATGTTTCGGCGGCGGAAGAACCCGCAGGGCCTGAACCTACTACTGCAACCCTTAGTGTCAAAGCTTTTCTCTCCAGTTTTTTTCTATAGGCATTACTCAGGTGTGATGGTATCACGGACTTTGGATGCGGGGGCGTGAAGCAGGGAAGATTTCAATGAAATGAAACAGAGCTTAACAGTTCGATACGAAAATCTGGTTTCGGGCAGTAGGTGCGATCGAATATCTTAAATTTTTTAGTGTAGATGAAGGTAGATGGACGGTGATGTGCGATCGAACATTTTGCACTATTTTCTAAGAACAGGCTTTCGGGCCTGTTCCACAAAGAATGAATTTTCTGCTTGTGGGCCGTTGCTCCTAGTCCGCCCGGACATGAACAGGCTTGCCTAGCCTGTTCCACAAACAGTGAATTTTCTGCTTGTGGGCCGTTGCTCCTAGCCCGCCCGCCCTGAACAGGCTTTCGGGCCTGTTCCACAAAGAGTGCATTTGGTTTTTGTGGGCAGTTGCTCCTAGCCCGCCCGGAATAGGTTAGAACCAGTCCAATAAGTTACATTAAAGTTACTTGCAGTTATATCTAAAATTCTTATGCTCGGTAATTTTCAACAAAGCAACCTGCGGATTGAGCTTGAAGCTTCCGAAACAGCGATTAGAGACAGCTTGTTGCGTCCGAGTCAATTGCAGCAGTGGATGTGGCCGCAGCAGTTATCTAGCGGTTTGCCGGAAGAATTTGCTCAAGGTTTGACCTTTACAAGTTGGCTGGGCCCCGTGGCAGTTCAGCATCACGTTGATATTGCTGAGCACAATTGTCTGCGGCTGTTATTGAGTCAGGGAATTGACGGATTTCACGAGTGGTATTGGGGCGATGGTTGGGTGCAGTCTCGGTTGGAGGGAGTGTCGCTGCTGCCGCTGAATTTGGGGCAAACGGCTAGTTTACTGCGGCTGCGGGAGTTTGTAGCCCGGAAGGGTAAGTAAATAAATGACTCTCCAAAATCCTTAGAACAAAGTTTGGTAGTCCTGCATAGCAACGAAAAATCCTAAACATTTTTAGGGGTAAAGAAGCGTTGTAATCATGGATAAAATACCAGAAGGCACCCACATGATTGGATATCTTTATAGATAGATCTGAACAAAGCCTTTCTTACCAAACGAGATCTCCTTTGCTGAAGGGTGTTATTGAATCTTTCGATATCAGAAGTTTTGCCAGTATCTTTCTCCAGAGATTTGTGTCGCTGGGGAAATTTTTTTTTAAGCCTGCCCAAAAATCTGTATAATAGACGGCACATTGTCTGTCAACTACTGGGAGGGAATCCCAAAAACCTTTAGCACCCATTTCAACTCGACTTCCTATATACATCCCTAGAATTTCTTTGCTTAAGGTATCAATTGGCCGCTCTTTCCACTGCTTGTTCCCCTTATTGCCTAAAAACGACTACATCTCATCACGTTGGATCGTTAGCTTGCCTTGGTTTTTTGACTTTACTTGAACTTTCCGGGCGACTGATGCTAATTGTTGAAAAACACATAGTATTGGAATCAGCGGGGGGACACCCTCGTGACTTTGACAATCGCAACTCAAGATATTTTTTCTAATAAAAGCTGATCTCTCAATTTTTTTGTTTCTTCTGAAATCCTTTGATGTCTCGGGTTTTAAACAAACTGCCTGTGACAATATATACATTTAAAGTTTTGCTGAGCGCTGGGGGTGGGACAATTTTTAACGATGTTTGGATAACCGAAACGGTGACAATTCATGGAGTTGAGAATTAACAAGGCTTAGGTACATCGCATGATAACTCCTTACCCTTACTATGCCAGACCACCTGAAAGCCACTTCGCTGCCGAAAAACTAAGAGTGTGTTATAAAAACATAATTTGTTCCTTTCTAAAGCGCTATTCTCGACACAACGAACCCGGTGTGTTTCGACTTCGCATTAATTTTTACCAGAAAAATAAATATGCTCTCCATTCCAGGTATTGCCGTCCAGAAGCTGCTTTACGAAAGTGCCAACTCTCTGGTTTACCGGGCTCTTCGGGAAGCGGATCGCCAACCGCTCATCCTCAAACTGCTCAAAGAAAGCTACCCCACACCTCAAGAATTGCTACGCTACCGCACCGAATACCGAATCACCCGAGAGCTGAAAGAGGCGGGAGTCGTGCAAGTTTATGACTTGCAAAAATATCAAAACAGCCTCGTGATTTTTGTAGAGGACTTTGGTGGGGAATCCTTGAAAATATGGATGCAGCAGCGAAAGTTTAGTCTAAAGGAATTTCTGCTTCTTGCGATCGCAGCCACTGAAACTTTAGGACAAATTCACAGCGCCAATATCATCCACAAGGATATTAACCCCTCAAATATTGTTTATAACCCGGAAACGGGACAGCTCAAAATTATCGACTTTGGCATTTCCACTCAGCTAACGCGAGAAATGCCAACCCTGAAAAATCCCAACGTTTTAGAAGGAACCCTCGCTTACATCTCTCCGGAACAAACTGGTAGGATGAATCGCTCTATCGATTACCGCAGTGACTTTTACTCGCTCGGCGTCACCTTCTACGAATTGCTGACAGGAAAACTCCCTTTTGAGACAGAAGACGCTTTAGAGCTAGTTCACTGCCACATTGCCAGACAACCAGTTCCCCCGCACGAAATCGAGCCAGAAATTCCCCTAATTGTCTCGCAAATTGTCAGCAAGCTGATGGCAAAAAATGCGGAAAATCGCTATCAAACTGCATTGGGACTCAAGCAGGATTTAGAAATGTGTCTGGTTCAACTACAAGAAACCGATAGCATAGAAGAATTTGACTTGGGAACGCTGGATCTTACAGACCATTTCCTGATTCCCGAAAAGTTATACGGCAGAGAAACAGAAGTTTTTTATCTATTAACGGCTTTTGAAAGAGTTCGTAATGCTAGTGCCGAAATGATGCTAGTAGCTGGCTTATCTGGGATTGGTAAAACCGCAGTAGTGAATGAAGTGCATAAGCCGATAGCCCGACAGGGTGGCTATTTTATCAAAGGCAAATACGATCAATTCCAGCGCAATATTCCCTTTTCGGCATTTGTGCAAGCATTTCGGGAATTGATGGGACAATTATTATCCGAAAGTGACGCTCAGTTACACAGATGGAAAACCCTGATTCTCACCGCAGTAGGCGAAAGTGGGCAAGTCTTGATTGACGTAATTCCTGAATTAGAACACATCATTGGCGCTCAAAGTCCTGCACTAGAATTGTCGGGGAGTGCCGCCCAAAATCGATTCAATCTGCTGATGCAGAAATTTGTGCAAGTATTTACTCAAGCAGAACATCCCTTAGTGATGTTTCTGGACGATTTGCAGTGGGCGGATTCGGCATCGCTGAAATTGCTACAACTATTGATGGAGGATACGGGGCATCTGTTAGTATTGGGTGCTTATCGAGATAATGAGGTATCACCGGCTCATCCATTTATGTTGACGGTGGATGAGATTGTGAAGTCTGGGGCAGTAGTGAATACGATTACCCTACAACCGTTGAGTTTAGCAGATCTCAATCAGTTGGTAGCAGATACGCTGATTTGCGATTTATCTTTAGCTCAACCCTTGACAGAATTGGTTTATCAAAAAACCCAAGGTAATCCCTTTTTCTCGACTCAATTCCTCAAGGCGTTGCATGAAGATGGTCAAATTATTTTTAACCCCCCTCAATCCCCTCTTAGTAAGGGGGGCAGTAAAGGGGGGTGGCAGTGCGATATTAATCAAGTTAAATTTGCCGACGCCTCGGATGTGGTGGAGTTTATGGCGGCGCAATTGCAGAAGTTGCCGGCCCCAACTCAGGATGTTCTCAAGTTGGCGGCTTGCATTGGGGCGCAGTTTGATTTAGATACATTGGCAGTAGTCAGCGAAGAATTACCAGAACAAACGGAATCAGCGCTGTGGAAAGCCTTGCAAGAAGGACTCATTTTAGTGATTTCAGAAGGCTATAACTTCATTCAAGCAGACGCTCAATCCCCAAATCAGTCTGTTGCTAATCCCACTTATAAGTTCCTGCACGATCGCGTCCAGCAAGCGGCTTATTCATTGATTCCAGACGACCAAAAACAAGCCACTCATCTGAAAATAGGACAGTTACTGCTACAAAGTTCTTCCGAGATAGAAACAGAAGAAAAACTCTTTGATATTGTGGGGCATTTAAATCAAGGAATTGAGTTAATCAATCAATTAAGTGAACGCTCAGCCTTAGCCCAACTAAACTTAGAAGGTGGACGTAAGGCCAGAAATTCTACCGCCTACGCTGCGGCAAATATCTATCTACAAACGGGAATTAAGCTACTGACACCTCAATGCTGGCAAAATCAATATGAATTGACCTTAAATCTCTACGTTGCTGCTGCTGAAATTGCCTATTTGAATGGTGACTTTGAGGGTATGGAACAGATGGCAGCACTGGTTTTGCAAGAAGCCCAAACAATTTTAGAGCGAGTTAAAATTTACGAAATTAAAATTGCCGCTCAGACAGCTCAGAGCAAGGTGTTAGAAACGATCGCAGTAGCAAGAGAAGCACTCTTACAATTGGGGATTGAACTGCCTGCCGAACCCGATCAAGCCAAGATTGGCAAAGCGCTACAAGCCCTTGCGGCCCTCCTCGGCGACAGAAAGATTGAGGAATTGGTTGACCTACCTGTGATGACAAATCCACAGACTCAGGCAGCTATGCAACTGTCTGGTATGTTGTTTCCACCCATTTTCCAGGGAATGCCCGGTTTGCTTCCCCTGCTGAGCTCAACGATGGTGAGTTTATCGGTCTCCTTTGGGAATGCGCCTGCATCGACGGTGGGTTATGCGATGCACGGGATGGTGTTCTGTGCCTTTTTACAAGAGGTGGAAACGGGCTATGACTTTGGGCAATTGGCACTCTCATTGCTCGATCGGTTGAATGTGCCCGAATTCAAGTCCACAGTTCTACTTTTGTTTGGTGGCTGGATTCAGCATCGCCAAGAATCTCTTTTGGCAACGATACCGACGCTGAAAGAGGGCTATAGGTTGGGCATGGAAACAGGCGACTTTGTAAACGCTGGCTACAACATATATATTTGCTTTTATACTTATTTATTCGCTGGGGTAGAACTAGATACTTGGGAACCAGAAATAGCAAGTTACAGGGCTGTCATGGCGCAGTTGAAACAATATTCTGCTCGGGTTTATTTGGATATGATTCAGCAGACGGTACAAAACTTAAGGGAAACCCGTATTCGGCCGGATTTGTTAATAGGCTCTGCCTACGATGAAACGGTGATGATTCCCAAGCACTATCAGGATAATGAATTCACGGCGATCGCCTGTGCCTGCATCTTCAAACTGCTGCTTGCTTACTGCTATGGGAATTATACGGCTGCCCTAGACCACATTTCCCAAGTCAAACAGTATTTGATGGGAGTATCTGGATCGGCTTTTGTTCCCATTTTTCATTTTTATGCTGCCCTGACGCGCCTGGCACTTTTTCGGGCACAGCCAGAAGCAGAGCAAACAGAAATTCTTGCCTTAGTGGAAACCCATCAAAGCACGCTGCAACAGTGGGCGCAAAACGCTCCGATGAATTATCTGCATAAATGGTATTTAGTTGAAGCAGAACGGCAACGGGTGTTGGGCAATAAAGCCGAGGCGATTGAAATGTACGATCGCGCCATTTCTGGAGCCAAAGAAAACAAATATGTTAATGACGAAGCCCTGGCAAACGAAATCGCAGCCAAATTCTACTCGGAATGGGGCAAAACAAAAGTTGCTCAAGCCTACATCTTTGAGGCGTATTATTGTTATGTTGAATGGGGAGCTACTGCTAAGGTAACGGATTTAGAAACGCGATATCCCCACTTATTCGCGGTAAATCAACCGGGAAGGAAAAATACTCAAACTACCGTAGCAATGACAACGACTGGTTCGGGGAATCACCTAGATATCACCGCAGTCATGAAGGCTTCTCAAGCGATTTCTGGAGAAATTATGCTAGATAAGCTACTGTCTAGCTTGATGAAAATTTTGATTGAAAATGCAGGGGCGCAACGAGGCTATCTGATTTTGTTAAGCCAGGGACAACTGTTCATTGAAGCTGAAGGGACAATCGATGACGAACTCGTCACCGTGTTGCAGTCAATCCCCGTTGAAACCTGTCAAGAACTTTCCTCCGCAATTGTCAATTATGTGAGCCGCACTCAAGAAAGCGTGGTACTAGATAATGCTGCGCGATCGGGACAATTTACCAACGACCGCCACATCCGAAAGCATCAGCCCAAATCAATTTTATGTGTGCCGCTGATTAATCAATCTCAAATCATTAGTATTGTTTACCTAGAAAATAATTTGACAGCGGGAGCTTTTACCCCTGAAAGAGTGGAAATATTAAAAGTTTTATCTGGACAAGCGGCGATCTCAATTCAAAATTCTAAGCTTTATACAGAAGTACGCGAAAATGAAAGCAGGCTGGCTCAACTCAACAAAGCTTACGAGCGGTTCATCCCCCATCAATTCCTCCAGTTTTTAGATAAATCAAGCATCATTGATGTGGAATTGGGCGACCAAGTGCAGTTAGAAATGTCGGTGCTGTTTTCCGACATTCGCAATTTTACCACGCTTTCGGAAACTATGACGCCGGAGGATAATTTCAAATTTATAAATTCCTATCTTTCTCGCATGGAACCCGTTATTAATGAAAATAAGGGGTTTATTGACAAATATATTGGCGATGCGATTATGGCATTGTTTAGCGGCGAGGCGGATAATGCGGTGAAAGCGGGAATTGCTATGCTGCACCGTCTCGCTGAATACAATGAATACTGCGCTAACGCTGGCTGTGCGCCGATTCAGATTGGGATTGGGATTAATACGGGTTCTTTGATGCTGGGAACTGTGGGAGGACCAAATCGCATGGACGGGACAGTCATCAGCGATGCGGTGAATTTAGCTTCTCGCGTAGAAAGTTTGACAAAAAATTATGGCGTGTCACTGTTAATTACCCAGCCAACTTATGCGCGCCTGAAAAATCCATCTCAGTACACAATCCGCACTCTAGACACGGTAAAAGTCAAGGGAAAATCCGAAGCTGTGACGATTTATGAGGTGTTTGATGCAGATCCCCCAGAAATTAAACAAGCCAAGTTAGCTACGCTGGAATTGTTTGCAGAAGCTAGGGCACTTTACTCGGAAGGGAAGTTATTTGAAGCGGCGCGGCTGTTTTCCGAGTGTTGGCGTCAGAATCCGGGCGATCGCGTGGCTAAAATTTACTGGGAACGCTGTGAGTCTGTATTGGTTACTCGCACAAAAATCAAAGACAGGCTACACAATTTAAATTAAGCGGTTGCTATACCTGACAATCACAGCAAAAGTGCGATCGACTCCTGAGACACCCTACAAATTAGGCGATCGAAATCGGGTAGGTATGTTGTTGCGCTAAAGCGCTTTAGCGTAACAACATACGAAGTCTAAAAAGTGACTGCCTGAACTATACTGCTGGCAGTAACTCCTTTCAAGACAGCTAAATATTCCCCTGTTACCTGATACTGAATTATTGTATCGCTAACAAAAGCCCCTGTTCCTTGATAAATATTTAACTGGCTAAAAGCCAGGGGGCTAATTAAATCAATTCTGTCTTGATTGAGGGTAAAATCAGCGATCGCATCAGCAGCGGAAGCGTCGGTTCCACCAGTATCGATCGCGATCGCAAACACATCAAAACCCAATCCGCCTGTGAGAGTGTCGGCACCCTTTTCTCCAAATAAGTAATCATTGCCCCCGTCGCCAAATACTATATCGTCGCCATCGTCGGCGTAAATGCGATCGTTTCCCTTACCTGAGTAAATCAAGTCAATACCGCGATCGCCCTGAATAAAATCAATCCCCTTACCACCAAAAATAATGTCATTGCCATCACCGCCCCTGATGCCGTCATCCCCTTTTTGTCCGTAAAGCAAGTCATCTCCTGCTTTGCCATGAAGATAGTCATTGCCGGGGCGTGCGTGGATCATGTCGTTCAATGCCGATCCTGTGACGCGATCGTCCTTATCTGTCAAACCGATTACTGACTTTTGGGACAAGGTTTTGACATCGCCTAAGTTATCGTTATCGCTGATATTGACTGTGAGAGGGGCGACGAGATTATTATACAATGTGTCTGTGCTGGTAGTGGCGTGGCTAATTGGACTTAGATGATTGCCCTCAACAACCGCATCGTCAACCGTAGTCACCCTTACCGTTTGAGCGACATTCCAATTTGCGGGAGTAAAAGTAAGGGCAGGTAGGCTGACAGTAACTTGGGTTCCAGGGGTAATGGCGACGGTGACATTAGCAGTTGGTTGAGTATTTAGTCGCACTTTGTATATATCGCTGCCCAAGCTTTCGAGTACGTTGGTACTGCCAAGTGGTTCAAGGAAAAGGACAGCGGGAGTACCTAGAGTTGGCGTTGGAGTCGGAGTTGTTGTCGGAGTCGGTGTTGTTGTCGGAGTCGGTGTTGTTGTCGGAGTCGGTGTTGGCGTGGGAATCGGAGTTGGCGTGGGAATCGGAGTTGGCGTGGGAATCGGAGTTGTTGTCGGAGTGGGTGTTGGCGTTGGAGTCGGAGTTGTGGTGGGAGTCGGTGTTGGCGTTGGAGTCGGAGTTGTTGTCGGAGTTGTTGTCGGAGTCGGAGTTGTTGTCGGAGTCGGAGTCGGCGTTGTTGTCGGAGTCGGAGTTGTTGTCGGAGTCGGAGTTGTTGTCGGAGTCGGAGTTGTTGTCGGAGTCGGCGTTGGAGTCGGTGTTGGCGTGGGAGTCGGTGTTGGCGTGGGAGTCGGAATCGGCGTGGGAGTCGGTGTTGGCGTGGGAGTCGGTGTTGGCGTGGGAGTCGGTGTTGGCGTGGGAGTCGGTGTTGGCGTGGGAATGTTAACAGTAAAACTGCCTAAATTGCTACCTACAAATTGATTGTCAAAAGTATCTTTTACTTGCGATGCTTGCAAATTAACAGCGTAACTGCCATTATCTGTATCATCCCAACTTCCCCCAGGCGGAGTCAGCGAATAAGTTGCCGTGCGAGCAGTGCCGTTACTATTAGTATCGACGCTGACAAAGGCAGCAGGAATAGCACCAGACGACCAATTTACTACCAGGTCAGAATTATCTAAACTGCTAACATCAACTCCACTACTATCACTGAAAGTAACTGTCAAGATTTGACTTGTACCACCCGATATAGTAATGTTAGAAACGGAACTCAAACTAGCAGGAGGTGCGGTGATATTAGCAGTACGAGTCAGTGGAGTGGCAGCGGTATTGTTATTAGTCGCAGTATCCGTAGCTTTAGCCTCCGGTACATCAACTGTGACATTACCATCACCATTCGGAGTAACGGTAAAATTATAAGTCGTGCCGCTACCTGTAAAACCGCTCACCGTACCGTTAGTAACATTAATGCCACTCGAACTAAATCCGGTCACATTTTCACTGAAAGTTGCTGTGACTAAAAATGCTGCGTTGACTGTTGTTGCTGAAGTTGATGTTAAGGCAACTGTTGGCGGAGTAATATCAGCAGTACGAACCAGTTGAGTGGCTGCGATATTATTATTATTACCCGCAGTATCATTCGCTTTATTCGCAAGTACATCAACGGTGACATTACCATCAGCGGTGGGAGTGACATCAAAGGTGTAGGTTGTGGCATTAACTGGGACAAAGTTACCGACAGTGGCATTGGTGACGGTAATATCATT
>NZ_JAUBUI010000018.1:33822-38586 GCF_036705385.1 Microcoleus sp. B3-A4
CCATCAGCATTCGGGGTGACATCAAAGGTGTAGGTTGTGGCATTAACTGGGACAAAGTTACCGACAGTGGCATTGGTGATGGTAATATCAGTAGCATCAAACCCAGCGACATTTTCACGGAATGTTGCTGTGACGCTAAATAAACCATTTACTGTTGTTGCTGATGGGGATGTTAAGGCAACTGTGGGTACAATGCCATCAATAACTATTGCTTTGGAAGCTCCCAAAGAATTCGCTGCACCCGGAGTTACTAAAGTTAAGATGGCATCACCATTGGCCGCATTCTTAATAGTACCCCCGCTCAGGGATAAAGCAGTTGTAGAAACATAGTCTAAGTCTGGGCTGATATCGCCTGCGGCTACTGCATACCGGAATGTCAAGGTGTTGCTACCGCTGCCTGAGAGGTAATTGGCAACGGGATTTACACCTGCTAAGCTAAGTTGTGGCGTACCGGTGACGTTAACTATTTGAGAGAAGTTAACGGTGATGTCGATGTTTGTGCCAATGCCATAAGTGCCGTCTGCTGTCGCTGCGCTGACGCTAGTAATGGTAGGAACGGGATTAATTGCAATATCGGCAGTTTCAGTAACGATACTGAAAACACTGGATGTAGTGTTATTCGTTTGATCTGTGGTGTAGTCGGCTACGCCGCCGTTAGTGCCAGTAATTTGATCCCAGGCGGCAAAGGTAAGGGCGTTGGTGAGAGTGCCGTTATAACCTGCAGTGGGAACAAATCGGAGGCTGGTGTTGGCATTACTAGCTAATAGTAAGGCGTTGGCGGGAGAAACGGCTGGGGCGTTATTCCAGATAGTGCCGTCGGTGGTGTATTGCCAAGTGCCGTTAGTGGTGTCGAGGTTGGTGATGGCAATACCTTGTAAGGCGCTGGCGTTGGGATCGGTGATTTTTGTACCGCCGAGGTTGGCGATGATGGTGCTAATTAATGTACCTGTGCTGGCGCTGTCATCTTGGTTTTGGGCGTTGAGGGTAGGGATGCCGGTGTTATCGAGGATGGGGGAGTCGTTGACTAAGACAGTGACTGTGGTGGGAGTGGAAACTACGCCGTCAGTGGCGGTGTATTGGAAGGTGTCTATACCGTTGAATCCGGCGTTGGGGGTGTAGTATATGCTACGTCCTTTGTCAAGGGCGATCGCATTAACGTAGACATTCATCCCGGTACCAGGGTTGAAGGTATTATCCACACTGCCGTCGGCATTTAATCGGGCGATACTGCTGCGACTTGTGCCATTGACGGTGTTGAAAGTGCCGCCGACTACTGGTTTGTTACTGCTGTCTAGGGCAATCGCATTGACTGCGCCAGTCAGAACGGGGTTGAAGGTGGTATCCAGGGTGCCGTCGGTATTCAATCGGGCAATGCGGCTGCGACTTGTACCATTGACTGTCGAGAAACTCCCACCGACAAGTGGTTTGCCACTGCCATCTAGGGCGATCGCATTGACGGTGCTATTCATCCCGGTACCGGGGTCGAAGGTGGTATCCAGAGTGCCGTCGGTATTCAATCGGGCAATCCGGTTGATAGGAGTGCTGTTGACCGTGGTGAAATTGCCCCCGACTACTGGTTTGCCACTGCTGTCTAGGGCAATCGCGTTGACGTTGTTATTAATCCGCGTACCGGGGTCGAAGGTGGTATCCAGAGTGCCGTCGCTATTCAAGCGGGCAATGTAATTGCGAGATGTACCATTGACACTGGTGAAACCGCCGCCGACTACTGGTTTGCCACTGCTGTCTAGGGCGATCGCATTGACATTGCTATCCATCCCGGTACTGGGGTTGAAGGTATTATCCAGAGTGCCGTCGGTATTCAATCGGGCAATCCGGTTGCGAGGTATAGCATTGATGAGGGTGAAATCGCCACCGACTAAGGGTTGGTCACTGCTGTCTAGGGCAATCGCATAGACAGCATTATTCATTACTGGGTTGTTGAAGGTGGTATCCAGGCTACCGTCGGTATTCAATCGGGCAATGTAATTGCGACCTGTGCCATTGACTGTGGTGAACAAGCCACCGACTATGGGTTTGCCACTACTGTCTATGGCGATCGCATAGACAGTATTATTCATCCCGGTACTGGGGTTGAAGGTAGTATCCAGAGTACCGTTGCTATTCAATCTAGCAATGCGGTTGCGAGTTGTGCCGTTGACGGTGGTGAAATCGCCACCTGCATAAATCCAGTCGTTGATGGTGGCGGTGCCGTTGGTGGGGGCGGTGGTGATGCTCTGCACTGAAACGCGACTGCTGCCCGTGTCGTTGGCGAGGGTATCTATATCTATGCTAATTGGGGGCGAGGTGACGGGGATGGCTTTATTGTCGGGGTTGGCGGTCGCTGCTAGGATGCCGCTATAGGCTAAAGCCTTAATCGGTGTGGCTTCGATGGAGCCGATTTGTACTTCCAGTTCCCAGTCTCCTCCCAGTGCCGCATTGCCGGTGGGGTTGGCGGAGGCGGCGATGTCGGCACCAGTTAATTCACTCAGGCGTTCGAGGAATTGGTTAGGTTTTGTAGGTTTTGTAGGACTATTTTCAACTGGGCGGTTAAAACCGCTACTACACAAACTAAACCCGCCTGCGCGGGTTGAAATTCCATAGTCCGGGTAGGCGGAATTTGTTTGTATAGCCGCGCATTCTATTTGCCAAGGCTGATTAAAAGAGGCGACATTACACCCGTAGAGGAGAATATCGGCACCGGGAATTAATGCTTTGCGCCAGTGTTGGAGTTGAGGGCCGAAACTTTCTATGTTGCTGCTGTTGAGTGTATTGGCGCCGAGTTGTACTGCACCTGGACTGCCGTGAGAGATGATGTGGATTGCTTCTATATTTTGTTCAATTGCTAACCTTTCGGTGATTTGCTCAATGCCATCGAGCGTTTCATCTAGGATGATTACTTTAGCATTTGGGGAAACGCCGTTAATTAAACTCTGGTAATCTTCAACACTTGAGTCAATAAAAACTAGAATTGAAACCAACTTTTGGTGTATCATTTGCATCCTATTTAATTTTTGATTTTTAGAGTTTTCATTCACATATTACTTATGGAATCACTAGCAAGCCGATGCTAGTGATTCCATAAGTCCTGGCGATTGCTTCGCTTCGTTCGCAATGATATTGTTAGTATTTATGCACTTACTACTATGTCATTACGAGGAACAAAGCAATTTTCTGTTGCGAGTCAAGAAGCAACCGCCATCACCTTTATACCTTACCAAGGACTCCCAATCATTGTAAATCCCGACCAATAATAAGGATGGGAGAGGTTTTCATTACCTAGTTTAGCTAATTCTGGTGGCAATTCTAACTCCTTATTTAAGTTTGACAAAATTAAACTGCCATTTTCAATGCGAACTTGACCTTTGAGCATGGCGATTTGAGCCTGCCGTAAGGCTTCGGCTTTAATAGGCGCGACTTTTAACTCATGGTAAAATTCAGCCATTAACCCTAAAGTACCTTCATCGCTGACGTACCAAAGACTCGCCAAAACTGACTTCACCCCCGCTTGCACAGCTAGCCCCGCAAAGCCTAATTCCACGCCCTCATCACCCACAGCAGTTTTACAAGCGCTCAACACCAATAGTTCAACTTTAGGCGACTGATTCCACCCTAGTTCGCGCACGCGATCGAGTGTTAGCCTGGTGTCTGATAACTGAATGTAAGAATTGCTCGGTACTCCTGACTTAAACTCTCCGTGAGTGGCGAGGTGAATAATTCGATAGGCTTGGGCGCGGCGTTGCGACCTGAGATTATTGAGAGTAAAGGTTTGATTAAGGAAAGATTCGCCTTTCCATTCGGAGGCAATAGCGTTAAGTTCTGCGGGCACTGCTAGCAAGGGTTGGTTATTGGTAAATTGCGAGGCTCCCATTGCTAAAACTTCAGCATTTTTAACGCTTTCATAATTGGTATCGGTCAAGTTGACGCTGGGAATGAGTCCGAGGCTGTACTTTTCTACTAGAAATTGGGAACCGTCATGGAGGGCGGCTAAGGGGAGCGTTCGCAACCCCGCATCCATACTAAAAACTAGCGTATCAATGCCCTGAGCTTTCAACTCAGCTTCCAAGGGAGCAATTATCCACTGGTAAAGTTGTTGGGATGCTGGCAAATAGCTGTCAGTATTGATGTTTCTGAGATTAAGGAGTTCAGACCTGAAGCTGGCGGCGACTTGCATCAAAGTTTCGCGCCGCGCGGCGGGAATGGCTTTATGAATGGGGAGGCCAGTAGGGGGGACGATGATCAGGTCTAATTGTTCAGGGCGGGACAAGACGTAGATAATGGCTGTTTTTTTACCAGTTTGGCTGGCGAGCCCTCTAATCCTTTCCTGTATTGCCGTAAAAGATTGCAAATCGCGCCTGATTTCCTGGTTAATGTATGACCCTACTTGTTCGCTATAGAAGATATCGATAAAGAAACTGGCTTGAGGAATATCGCCTTTATCGATCAGTCGTGTGATATCGCTGGGGCTAACTATATTTAGAGACGATGCCGTTTGGACAACTTCGCTTACCCAATCGGATCTGTAGTTAAAAAGAGATTCAATTCTATTAATGATATTCAGGTTGTCAGATTGGGCGATCGCATTGGTAATTGAGATATCCGGTAGTGGTGTTAGAGATGGTGTTGGTGTTGGTGTTAGAGATGTTGGTGTTGGTGTTAGAGATGTTGGTGTTGGTGTTAGAGATGTTGGTGTTGGTGTTGGAGATGTTGGTGTTGGTGTTGGAGATGTTGGTGTTGGTGTTGGAGTATTTGGTGTTGGTGTTGGAG
>NZ_JAUBUI010000018.1:38686-88372 GCF_036705385.1 Microcoleus sp. B3-A4
TGTTGGTGTTGGAGATGTTGGTGTTGGTGTTGGAGATGTTGGTGTTGGTGTTGGAGTATTTGGTGTTGGTGTTGGAGATGGCACGGAAGTAACGATCGTAATATTGCCCTGAGTGTAAGTGCTAGGTGGCACAGGCACCGCAAACTGTGGCGAAATTGTCTCGGAACCTGATGTAATGGCTCCCGCCGTCCCATTCGTTGTCGCATCGCCGACAATAAAAGGTGTAGTAGTGCTCCCCGCGTGGCGAATAGTAATCGCGCTGCCACCCGTGCCATTAGCGCTGGAAATGCTCGCATTTACACCGTTACTATCTGTAAAAGTGCCGCTGACTGTGAACAAATTGCCGGCCGTGAGGTCAATACTGCCGCCAGTAGACTGAAGAGTGCCTGTAACGGCGATGTCGCTACCAGCTTTGAGAGTAATATTACCCCCAGAAGTGGCGATCGCATCCAACGCAATGTCCCCTGCTGACTCCAAAATCACAGGCCCGCCTACTGTCGAAATCGCTCCCACTCCGATGCTATTGCCCGAAGCAACACCCGGTGAAGCAAAAAATGTCTCCCCTTCGGTGACATTCGGCGGCAGATTCGCAGCATTCGCCAAAGTCGAAACGCCCGATCGCAAAATTAAAGCTGCACTACCTGAAAGCACCGCCGCATCTGGATCGGCAGAACCTGACAAAGTAGTATCTGGCCCATTGATGGTAATATCTCCCGCCGCGATCGCGCCTTTTGCTTCTACCTTAAGTGAGGTTCCAGTATAATCCCCAAATCTCACATCTCCATCCGAGCTAATAATCGGGTCGTACAAACTCAGAAAACTGCCGCCGTTGCCAGACAATGTGAGAATAGAAAAATTACCACGCGCAGCGAAGTGAGCATCACCGGAAACTGTGCCATTGCTCAATAATGTGATATCCCCGGAGGATTGGAATGCAGGGTTAGGGTAATTTAGCGCGAAGATATCAATATTTTGATTACCTTGTATAGTAAGATTGCCGCCTGCGATCGCCCTGAAAGGATAACTGCCATCCCGCACGCGCACCGTATCTCCTGCCAACAGATACAAGTTGTTCTGAGTAAGTAGCTGGCTTTCTACCAAAGTGAGATTACGTGCTGCCGAGAGTGTAGCATTCTGACTATTAACAGTAGAACTAGCGATCGCCACATCCCCGCTTTCCACCTTCAAACCCGCCGTCAAAACTACTTCTCCTGCACCGTTAACGGAGATACCAGTAGCAGAGTTCCCACCTGCGCCCGCAAGCAATTGCGGAAGTGACAAAGGCAGGGATAATTGCCCATTCTGTGCCAACAATTCCCCGCCAACAAGCCCTATTTCTAAGCTTAATAAATGCCCTTCTTGACTAAGACGAACAGCATTTTTACCGGGGACAGCAGCGACAATAATATTACCTTGGGGAGCCTTGAGGGAACCAGTGCTGACAACTGTGCCGCCAATTAAAGTTATACTTTGTCCCGGCAAAACAGCTAAATTACCTGCATTAATAATACTTCCCGATTGGCTGACATTAAAGTAAAAAGTGTTCGGAGTTCCTATCAGCGTACTGTAATCGTTCGCTCCAGCCACATTGAACAAACCGGAATCAAAACCGATGTTAGTAGCAGTAGTAGCTGTAAATGCAGCCGGAAGATTCAAGCTCGCATTAGGGCCAAAGATAATGCCAGAAGGATTTATTAAAAACAGGTTGGAATTGCCGCCACTTACTTGAATTAAACCATTAATAAGGGAAGGATTGCCGCCTACTACCCGACCCAGAATGTTGCGAATAGCGGGATTAGAGATAAAATTAGCAATCTGCCCTTCGGTAAGGCCAAACTGTTGAAAACTGTGGAAAAGATTCGCTCCATCTCTAGAAGTTTGGCCGCCTGTAATATTCAAGCGATCACCGTCGGGTGTGACAGTAGTGCCAGTGCGATCGGGTGCGGGAACAATGGGTTGTGCTTGTAGCACCGCTGTACTCAAAATACTGGCTGCGATCGCTAGCATTGCAGCACCATGTATAGAAAAGAAGGCTAGTTTCATTAGCTTTGAGCTGGCAGAGCACGTATCGGACAATTATAACTTTAAGGTATTGGCCCCTCAGTGCGGTCAACTGCGACACTGACTTAGCGATTAAGAACCTCGTCACCATCAGGGCGGTTGCTATACCTGAAACCCACATTCTGCACCCTCAACTGTCACGATCGGTTTTTACTTACTTTTATCCAGCAATAAAGCTATAATTTATTGTTTTATACCGTACAGTGACTGATAAAAAATGTTTTAAAGCCATAATTTATTACTTTAAAAATAGAGTTTTATGCGTAATTATGCTGTGTCACACCCCAGGGTGCGTAATGTGGGCGGAAAATCACAGCAAAAGTGCGATCGACTGTTGACGCACCATACAAACTAGGCAATCGCGATCGGGCTACTATAAAGTATTTGCAGGCTGCTACCCGCAAAACTAAACATTTGTTAACAAAGCTTATTTTTTCTTTTCTAACGCGCTATGCTCTAGACAAAACTGGTGTGTTTTGACTGCGCGTTAATTTTTACCCTAAAAATCAATATGCTCTCTATTCCAGGCGTTGCCGTCGTGACACTTCTCTATGAAAGCGCCAACTCTCTGGTTTACCGAGCCATTCGGGAAGCAGATAAAGGGCCAATTATCCTCAAACTGCTCAAAGAAAACTACCCCACACCTCAAGAATTGGTGCGCTACCGCACCGAATACCGCATCACCCAAGAGCTAAAAGAGCCAGGAGTGGTGCAGGTTTATGACTTGCAAAAATACCAAAACACCCTTGTGATGTTTTTGGAGGACTTTGGCGGCGAATCCTTGAAAATTTGGATGCAGCAGCGTCAGTTTAGTCTTGAAGAATTTTTGCTTCTCGCTATTGCTACCACTGAAATTTTAGGAAAAATTCACAGCGCCAACATCATCCACAAAGATATTAACCCCTCAAATATTGTTTACAACCCGGAAACGAAACAATTAAAAATTATTGACTTTGGCATTTCTACCCAGTTAACCCGAGAAACGCCAACCCTAAAAAACCCGAATATTTTAGAAGGCACATTAGCCTATATTTCACCCGAACAAACGGGGAGAATGAATCGCACTCTCGATTACCGGACTGACTTTTACTCCCTCGGTGTCACCTTCTACGAATTGCTGACAGGAAAACTACCTTTTGAGACCCAAGATGCTTTAGAACTGGTTCACTGCCACATTGCTAGACAGCCAGTTACCCCGCATGAAATCAAGCCCAAAATTCCCCTAATTCTCTCCCAAATTGTCAGCAAGCTGATGGCGAAGAATGCAGAAAACCGCTATCAAACGGCCGGGGGGCTAAAGCATGATTTAGAGAGTTGTCTAGTTCAATTACAAGCAACGGGTAACATTGAGCAGTTTGCTTTGGGAACGCGAGATATTACAGACCGTTTCCTAATTCGCGAAAAACTTTACGGCAGAGAAAGTGAAGTTGATAATCTATTAGCAGCCTTTGAACGAGTGAGTACAGGTAGCGCCGAAATGATCCTGGTGGCTGGCTTATCTGGGATTGGTAAAACCGCAGTAGTGAACGAAGTCCACAAGCCAATTGCTAGACAACGGGGCTATTTTATTAAAGGCAAATACGACCAATTCCAGCGCAATATTCCCTTCAGTGCATTTGTGCAAGCTTTTCGGGAATTGATGGGGCAATTATTATCAGAAAGTGATGCTCAGGTACAAACATGGAAAACCAAAATTCTGACAGCATTGGGCGAGAGTGGGCAAGTGCTAATTGAGGTAATTCCTGAATTAGAACGCATCATTGGCGCTCAAGATCCTGCACTAGAACTTTCGGGGACTGCGGCACAGAATCGCTTCAATCTGCTGATGCAGAAATTTGTGCAAGTATTTACCACTGCCGAACATCCATTAGTGATGTTTTTGGACGATTTGCAGTGGGCAGATTCGGCATCCCTAAAGTTGCTACAACTATTGATGGAGGATAGGGGGCATCTGTTAGTATTGGGTGCTTATCGGGATAATGAAGTTTCCCCTGTTCATCCGTTTATGTTGACAGTGGATGAGATTATTAAGTCTGGGGCGGTGGTGAATACTATTAACCTGCAACCCTTGAGTTTAGCAGATATGAATCAGTTGGTGGCAGATACGCTGATTTGTAATTTATCCTTGGCTCAACCTTTGACAGAGTTGGTTTATAAAAAAACCAAAGGTAATCCCTTTTTCTCGACTCAATTCCTCAAGTCGTTGTATGAAGATGGTCAAATTATTTTTAACTGGGATGTAGGGTATTGGCAGTGCGATATTGCTCAAGTTAGACTTACCCACGCCTCGGATGTGGTAGAGTTTATGGCAGCGCAATTGCAGAAGTTGCCCAGAGAAACTCAGGATGTCCTCAAACTTGCCGCGTGCATTGGGGCGCAATTTGATTTAGAGACGTTGGCAGTAGTCAGTGAAGAATTATCAGAACAAACGGCATCAGCATTGTGGATAGCCTTGCAAGAAGGACTCATTTTACAGATTACAGAAGGCTATAACTTAATTCAAACAGATAATCAATCCCTTACTGAGTCTATTACCAATCCCACTTATCGGTTTCTGCACGATCGCGTCCAACAAGCGTCTTATTCCCTGATTCCCGATAACCAAAAACAAGCCACTCATCTCAAAATCGGACAGTTACTGCTACAAAATTATTCGGAACTAGAAAGAGAAGAAAAACTGTTTGATATTGTCGGGCATTTGAATCTAGGGCTGAAGTTGATCGCTCAAGCAAGCGAACGGGAAGCCTTAGCTCTACTTAACTTAAAAGCCGGACAGAAAGCCAGAAATTCTACTGCTTACGCTGCTGCAACGGCCTATTTACAAACAGGGATTGAACTCTTGAGGCCCAACTGCTGGCAAAGTCAGTATCAATTGACCCTGAATCTCTATGTTGCTGCCGCAGAAACAGCCTATTTAAATGCCGATCTTGAACGCATGGAACATAAAACAGCATTGGTGTTGCAAAAAGCTAAGACGATTTTAGACAAAATTAAAATTTATGAAATTCAAATCGCTACTCATGCAGCCCAAAGTCAGATGTTGGAGGCGATCGCAGTGGGTAGAAATGCCCTGGGGCAATTGGGAGTTGAACTGCCTCCCGAACCTGATGAAGGCTTTATTAGCAAAGCTCTACAGACCCTTGCCAGTCAACTCCAGGGAAGAAGGGTAGAAGAATTGATTGACCTGCCAGTAATGACTAATCTCCAAACTCAGGCAGCTATGCAACTGTCTGGTATGTTATTTGCTCCCATTTTCATTAGAATGCCCGGTTTGCTGCCTCTACTTAGCTCTACTATGGTGAGTTTATCGCTCCAATTTGGGAATGCACCCGCATCGCCAGTAGGGTATGCAATTCACGGTATGGTGCTGTGTGCCTTTTTAAAAGAGGCGAAAACGGGTTATGACTTTGGTAAATTGGCACTCTCATTGCTAGATCGGTTCAATGTGCGGGAATTCAAACCCATAATTCTCCTGATGTTTGGGAGCTTTATTCAGCATCGCCAAGAACGTTTGAGGGCAACGATCCCGACGACAAAAGATGGCTTTACCGTTGGCATGGAAACGGGGGACTTTCTCTACGCTGGCTACAACATAATTAATTACTTTTTTGCCAAATTTTTTGGTGGGGTAGAACTAGATACTTGGGAAACTGAAATAGCAGGTTACAGCGCTGCCTTGGCTCAGGCGAAGCAATATTCTATCCAGGCTTTTGTGGATACAACGCGCCAGACAGCGAAGAACTTGAGGGAATCTGGTATTCTGTCGGATTGTTTGAGCGGTTCGGCCTACGATGAAAGGGTGATGATTCCTAAGCACCTTCTGAACAATGAACTCACTGCGATCGCTAATACCTATATCTACAAACTACTGCTTGCTTACTCCTTTAGCAATTACACGACGGCTCTAGACTATATTGCCCAATCCAAAAAGTATTTGATGGCAGTATCGGGAACGGTTCTTGTTCCCATTTTCCATTTCTATGCCGCCCTGACGAACTTGGCACTTTTCCCCACCCAGCCAGAAACCAAGCAAGCTGAAATTCTCGCCCTTGTGGAAACTCATCAAACGACTCTACAACAGTGGGCGCAAAATGCTCCGATGAATTATTTGCATAAATGGTATTTAGTTGAGGCAGAACGCTATCGAGTTTTGGGCAATAAAGCCGAAGCGATTGAAATGTACGATCGCGCCATTTCAGGAGCTAGAGAAAATAAATACATTAACGAAGAAGCCCTTGCTAACGAACTAGCCGCCAAGTTTTATCTAGAATGGGGCAAAGAAAAAATTGCTCAAACCTACATAATTGAGGCGTATTATTGTTATGTTCAATGGGGAGCTACTGCGAAGGTAACAGATTTAGAAACGCGATATCGCCCGTTATTAGAGGCAATTCAATCGGGCAGAAAAAATACGAAAACTACCGCAACAGTGACGACCACTGGTTCCGCTAATAACTTAGATATAACCACAGTAATGAAAGCTTCTCAGGCAATTTCTGGCGAAATTATGCTAAATAAGCTACTGTCTAGCTTGATGAAAATTTTGATGGAAAGTGCAGGGGCGCAAAGAGGTTATCTGATTTTATCAAGTCAGGGGAAGCTACTGGTTGAAGCTGAAGGAACCCTAAACTCCGAACAAGTCACCATATTTCAGTCAATCCCCGTTGAAACCTGTCAAGAACTTTCCTCCGCAATTGTCAACTATGTGGCTCGCACTCAAGAAAGCGTGGTACTGGATGATGCTGTCCGAGAGGGACAATTTACCAACGACCCTTACATCCAAAAAAATCAGCCTAAATCAATTTTATGTGTACCGCTGATTAATCAATCTCTAATCATTAGTATTGTTTACCTAGAAAACAATCTCACAGCCGGAGCTTTTACACCAGAAAGAGTCGAACTGTTAAAAGTGTTATCTGGACAGGCAGCGATCTCGATTCAAAATTCTAAACTCTATACAGAAATCCGCGAAAGTGAGAACAGGCTCACTCAATTCTTAGAAGCAATTCCAGTCGGGGTGTCAGTAGTGGATGCTTCTGGCAAACCTTACTACAGTAATCGCGCTGCTATTCAATTATTAGGTAAAGAAGTTATTGCTGAAGTCACCAGCGAGCAAATACCAGAGGTTTATCAAATGTATCAAGCTGGAAGAGATCGGGAATATCCCTCTGCCGAATTGCCGACTACGCGGGCGTTGAAGGGCGAAAGCGTTACTGCTGAGGATATGGAAATCCACCAAGGCAACAAGATTATTCCGATCGAGGCTTGGGGTACGCCAATCTATGATGAAAAGGATAATATTTCTTATGCAATTGTAGCCTTTCAAGATATCACGGAGCGCAAAAAAGCAGAAACTGAGCGAATAAGGTTTACCAATGAACTGTTCCAACTCAACCAAGCTTACGAGCGTTTCGTCCCCAATCAATTCCTCCATTTTCTAAATAAATCAAGCATTATTGATGTGGAATTGGGCGACCAAGTGCAGTTGGAAATGTCGGTGTTGTTTTCCGACATTCGCGATTTTACCACGCTTTCGGAAAGCATGACGCCGGAGGATAATTTCAAATTTATCAATTCCTATCTTTCTCGTATGGAACCAGTTATTAATGAAAATAAGGGGTTTATTGATAAATATATTGGCGATGCGATTATGGCGCTGTTTAGTGGGGAAGCTGATAATGCTGTGAAAGCCGGAATAGCCATGCTGCAGAGCCTTGTTGAATACAATCAAAATCGCGCCAATTGTGGTTATCCACCGATTCAGATTGGGATTGGCATTAATACTGGAAGTTTGATGCTGGGAACGGTGGGCGGTCAAAATCGCATGGATGGGACGGTAATCAGCGATGCGGTGAATTTAGCTTCTCGGGTGGAAAGTTTGACGAAAAATTATGGGGTGTCGCTATTAATCACCCAGTCAACTTACTCGCGTTTAGAAAATTTATCCCAGTACGCAATCCGCACCCTCGATACGGTAAAAGTCAAGGGAAAATCTGAATTAGTAACAGTTTATGAGGTGTTTGATGCTGATCCGCCTGAAACCAAAGCGGGCAAATTAGCTACGCTGGAATTGTTTGTAGAAGCGAGGGCAAATTACTTGGAAGGGAAGTTAGCTGAGGCGGCCCGGCTGTTTGCCGAGTGTTGGGGTCAGAATCAGGGCGATCGCGTCTCTAAAATTTATTGGGAACGCTGTCAGTCTATTTTAACAAATCGCACGAAAATCAAAGACAGGCCACACAATTTACCTTAATGATAAAAGCCCAAAACTCGATCGCTACATTGTTGGAGGGGGAGATCGTTTTCATTTGAGGGGGTGACAACCCCCTCAACCTCGGGTCGCTATAATCTCTGTTACATTCCTGCGATAGGTGAGAATATTCTCCTCGCAGGTATTCTAGTGCGTCATTAATTACCTAATCCTTTTTGGCTTCATCTCCTGGAATTTGGACATAAGCTTCATCAAGAACCGATTTAATTATTTCAAAGCAATTCATAGTACATAGCTAATTGACATCAACCAAATCTTAAATCACGATTCAGGATTGGGTTGGTGAATACATAAAAATTTATGTAGGTTACAAAAAGTAATTATCCTTCTCTTGTTAAAATGTTAAAATTAGCTTCACATGATTAATGGTAAAGCTGGGCAGTGTTTGTGCCAACAACTGTATATTTATAAATTTCAGTAAAAGGTAATCATCAAGCAGATTTATGTATACTCAACTTTCATTGTGGGAAGAGCCAAAAGCAGAAAGCCAGAAGCATGGTCAGCAATTATCTCTGCCTGATGCCGAAATAATCATGTACCGCGACTTCTTCAATAACAATGAGAGCAACCAGATTTTTGCGGAATTGTACGGCACTATTAATTGGAAGCAAGAGGTGACTCTGCTTTTTGGCAAGCAAGTCGCTATACCGCGACTTAGTGCATGGTACGGAGATGCAGGTAAATCTTACACTTACTCCAAAATAAAAATGGAGCCTAATCTATGGACACCTACACTCATAACAATCAAATCTAAAATAGAAGCAATAGCAGGTACATTGTTTAACAGCGTGTTGCTTAATCTATATCGCGATGGCAAAGATAGTGTAGCTTGGCACAGTGATGATGAATCAGAACTTGGTGAAAACCCAGCGATCGCTTCTGTAAGTTTTGGGGCTACTCGTCGTTTTATGCTCAGGCACAAATACCAAAAAGAAATGAAATTAGAAATTCAATTAACTCCTGGAAGCTTCGTGCTGATGAAAGGAGTAACCCAGCATTTTTGGCAACACCAAATCCCGAAAGCAGCCAAAGTTACTGAACCAAGAATCAACCTTACTTTCAGGAAAATAAGCTAAATGAATTCATGGTAATTTGTAATTTGCATATGCGTTTATCTGCCTTTACTTGTGGTTTTAATAAAAAAAGATTGCAACTTTTGTTAACAGTAAAAGTAGTGATTTTCGCACAGCAATAACAGTACCGCCGAATTAGCACTCGCAGGGGAGTGCCGCTGCTACGGCTGAATTTGGGTCAAACGGCTAGTTTGTTGCGGCTGCGGGAGTTTTTGGCGGGGGAGCATAAATGCTCAGAGTGATGTGAAGGTCGATCGCACTTATTTTCTCTCAAAGTCTCATTCTTCAGGTTTACCCATTTTGCCTGTTAATGTGTAGTGCCTCGCCTTAAATTTTACCCCCTCTTTACTCCCTAAATCTTTCAAATTCCTTAACTAACTCGAAGCAAAATTGCCTCACCCTATTGACATAACTTTGGTCAGATATCTATTAATAATTCGTAAATAGCTAGGTCTGAAGGAACACCAAGCTCGACAAAAATATTTATCTCTGAAGATAGAAGAACCCATAATTAAACACCGCTAATGTATAAAACTATGAGGAAGAAAAAACTACTTAAAAATTGATTAATGTAAGAAGTTTTTAAGTAGATATTAAGATTAAAAAAAGGAAATTTATGGTACTAAGCATTATTGTTCACGGTGGAGCAAAAACCATCACAGAAGAGAAGGTTGCAGCCAACAATGCAGGCTGTACCGCAGCAGCAGAAGCTGGTTGGGCAGTGCTGGCAAGCGGGGGAACAGCAGCAGAAGCTGTTGAGGCAGCTATCCGGGTTCTGGAAACTGACCAGACATTCAACGCCGGCTTTGGAGCGGTTCTCAACAACCAGGGAGAGGTAGAGCTAGACGCAGCGATCATGGAAGGCGGTTCGTTAGCTTGGGGAGCGCTCGCAAATGTTCAAGGCGTGCGCCATCCCATCTCTGTGGCGCGAAAGATTATGGATAAAAAACCCATGTTCTTAGTAGCGGATCACGCAGAACATTTTGCAGCAGAAAATGGAGCCGAGATGTCTGCAAAAGAAGACTTAATCGCTGACGAGCAACAGGAAGAGTGGGAGGAGGAAAAAGAAGTTATTGACCGCCCCAATACCGTTGGTTGTGTAGCTTTGGATAGTAGTGGCACCTTAGTGGCCGGTACCTCAACAGGCGGCACTATGAATAAGCCCGCCGGTCGCGTCGGCGACAGCGCCATTATCGGCTCAGGCTTGTTTGCTGACAGTCAACAGGGCGCTTGCTCGACCACAGGCGATGGCGAGTCGATTATGCCAGTAGTTCTGGCTAAGACGGCGATCGACATTCTAGCGTCCGGCAAGCACCCAGACGAAGCAGCGAAGATGGCAATTGAGACTCTGGCATCTAAGGTGGCAGGAGAAGCTGGGTGCATCCTCATTGACCCTCAAGGGCGGGTTGGCTGGGCGCATAATTCAACGGACATGGCTTGTGCTTATAGAACCTCAGAAATGGACAAGGTGGCTGTGTTCACTAAGAAAAAACAACTCGTCCATCATTGAAATTATTGAGGTTGCATTCTCCCTAGTTGGAGAGTGTTAAAATTCCGCAACTAATATCTTGTTTCGTAGGTTATTAAGTAGCTGGATCTCAATAAACATTTTTTCAATTTGTAGGGCGGGCATTGCCCACCCTACTTTTAATTATGTCGAGCTACTTAGTGGCCGGGAAAACTGTTCAATTCAAACTCGACTTGGATGTTTCTATGAACTCAACATACGACTTTCCTTACTTTCAAGGCAACTCTCTTTCTGATTTGTTTGCTCCAGACATCACAGATGGACGTTATGCGTTCATCCTCAATTACCCTGCAACTGCCAGTTGGGCTGCTTACCCCAACCGAAAAAAATACTTTATTCAAGACGGCAGCAGTGAAGCCACCAAAACTTCTTTCGACAAGATTGGTCAGAAGGAACCTTGGAAAAATCTGGCTGTGTTAGGCGATGCCATCCCAGGGATTGTGATTAATTCGCCGCCAAACTCGCTGATTAACTATTGGCGCGAGCATTTTGGCTTCAGCTACAGCAGTATGGAGATGATAGACTGCTCAACTTATCTCGAAGATCTCAGCGTAAGCGATCACTTTGACAAACTCCTGACTCTATTTCCCTTCGACAATCTCAAACCCGAAAAACACGCCGTCCATCCCGATATCCACTACCACTTGCTCAGCAAAGCAACGCTAGCAGAATTAGGCGTGCAATGTCCGAAATACCAAAGCTACAATCTGCACGAAGTCAATCTCGAAAGCATTCAGTTACCAGAGCAATTCCCCTACTTGATTAAAACATCCCACGGACTTTCTGGAGAAGGCACTTATATTATCAAAAGCGCCAGCGATCTGAACTACTGCTTGCAGGAAGTGAGGAAATATGTGGATATTAAGTTGGTGGATACGATTATTGTCTCGGAATTCGTCAAGAATGAAGTGCAGAACTATTGCGTGCAGTTTTATGTAAGCAAAACGGGAAATATCACGCTTATCGGCACTACCAGCCAACTTGTGACCCCAGAGGGTAGCTATTTAGGGGGACTGATTCACTACCGCGAAACCGACATGAGTAGGTTTTTTGAGATGATTGCCGCTATTGGTAAATATGCTCACCAACAGGGTTATTTCGGCGTTATTGGCTTCGACGTGCTGGAAGACTCGGAGGGAGAGTTGTATGCGATCGATGCCAATTTCCGAGTTAATGGCTCGACTCCGCTTTGTGTGCAGCGCCATACCTTACTGGGGCTGGGAAAGGAGGTGGCTAAGTATTCGAGTGACTGGCGAATGGATGGGACTTTGGAATCGATTCTTGTCACCCTGAAAGCAGAACTCGATTGCAAGGACTTGATAATCTTGTCAGCTTTAGAGAAGGTTAAATACGGGAAAATCTACACGGAAATTTACGGAATAGTTGCTGGTGAGGATATGAAGGATATGCAGCACATCGAGCAGAATTTGCACAGTAAGGGATTGCAGCAATAGGGTTAATATTTACTCTACCGATTGCAGCGGTTATGCGGTTTTCCCCGTCATCTCGCGCGCACCACCAACACCGAACAAGGAGCCTCAGCCACAACGTCCGCACTCACCGAACCCTCCAAAATCCGCTTTAAACCAGTCAAACCCCGACAGCCGATCGCAATTAAATCCGCCTTATAAATATTAGCCAAACGGACAATTTCTTCGGCGGGTTGTCCCGAAACAATCTCCAATTCGCTTTGGCAAGGCAACTTTTCCTGATAAGATTGCAGTAACTTCTCCACCTCTCGGTAAGCAATCTCATCTCCCTGAGCGTGAGGTCGATCGACAACCGCGTCAAAATCCGACGTACCAGAACTCACAACATGAACTAGAATCACCTTTGCCGTCGGTTCTAGCTGAAATTGTCCTACAACTTGCAATACCTAAGTCGCTAACTCTGAATTGTCGATCGCTACCAAAACAGTATTCAATACCATGCACCTTTAAATTTCAGATACTAGACTTTAAATTTTTCGTTGATTGTCGCCTACTTTCCACAATTTCGCACTCCCCACCAACATCATCATTACCTACGCAGAAACCCGGTTTCTTAACATAATTGCGTCATTTCAGCAAGATACTTGAAGAAACCCGGTTTCTTAACCCCAGAGTGCGTCAGCAGATAGGTGGAAATAAACTTTGCCGCTTGTCACAGAAAGTAAAGCTAGGAATAATCGCCAGCGAATTGCTTCGTTTCACTGGCTTTTGACTAATTATGTATTTTGCCGCTCATCTACTTAAATCTCGATCGCCCATCTCACATCGACCATCTAAAATTTATCCTTTCCCTCATTTTCAGTCCGCAGCCGCACCGAATCAGCGTGAGAAGGAAGCCCCTCTGCTTCCGCCAAAACATTAATCGCCCTACTCACCTTCTTAAGTGCAGCAGGCGAATATTGAATCAAACTCGAATGCTTCATAAAAGTTTCGACACCCAGCGGCGACGCATAGCGCGGAGCCCCAGAAGTTGGCAAAGTGTGATTCGGGCCAGCCAAATAATCACCTACAGCTTCCGGCGTCGAGCAGCCCAAGAAAATCGCCCCAGCGTGGCGAATTTGATCGAGCAAAGCCCAAGGATCTGCAACTTGCAATTCCAAGTGTTCCGGGGCAAACTCGTTAGAGAGTTCCGCCGCCGCTTTAAGCGAGTCAACTACTACGACTAAACCATAGTTGGCGATCGCCTTTTCTGTTAAAGTTCGGCGCGGGTGATTTGCCAACTGTCTGTCTACCTCAGCCACCACCTTCCTAGCCAGCACCGAATCCGCCGTCAGCAAAATTGCCGACGCCATCGAATCGTGCTCAGCTTGAGCCAACATATCCGCAGCCACGTGTACAGGATTCGCCGAACCATCCGCAATAATCAACACTTCCGACGGGCCAGCCAGAGAATCGATCCCCACAGTCCCGTAAACCAGTTTTTTAGCCAGGGTGACGTAAATATTCCCCGGCCCAGTAATTAAATCCACCTTCGGAATAGTTTCCGTACCGTAGGCTAAAGCCGCGATCGCCTGCGCCCCGCCTACCCGATAAATCTCATCAACTCCCGCTTCCTGAGCCGCTACCAGCACCGCAGGATTCATTTTCTTCTCCTGTCCGGGGGGAGTACACATCACCAGTCTCGGCACCTTGGCGACCTTCGCAGGAACCGCATTCATGATCACCGAGCTTGGATAGGACGCCTGACCGCCAGGAATGTAGATTCCCGCTCGATCGACCGGGGTGTAGCGTTTGCCCAAAACAATCTCGTCATCACCAAACTGCACCCAAGACTTCGGGACGCGCTGTCGGTGAAACGCTTCTATCTGTTTGCAAGCCAGCCGGATTGCATTTAATAATTCTTTCGACACCTGCTGATAAGCAGCATCCAATTCGGCGCCGCTCACCCGTAAATCTTCCACATTTAGGGTCATGCGGTCAAATTCAGCAGTGTAGTGCAGCACAGCCTGATCGCCTCTGCGCCTTACAGCTTGCAGCACCTCGCGCACGGTGGCTTCTTTGTGAACAACAAGTTCGTCATGGGTGCGATCGCAGATCCGTCGCAGTTCAGCTTGTGCCTCAACCCACTGAGTAATGATTCGCAGCATGGAGATTAGGAATGCCGTCTATAACTTCACTAACATTTGCTTGACAATTGGGGATTTTTGTGGGGTTCTCCTAAAGAAGTAGGCCACCACCAGTCCACAAGCTTAAACCGCGAGAGTCGCGGCATTTTCAAAGGCTTCAGTGCAGCGTTTAAATCTCGGTGGAGGATTTTGCAACACTGAGGACAAGTCACAACCTTCTCTCTTGAATTGCCCGCCAGAGAACTGGTTGCGGAGGGAGAGGGTGGGAACGCAGAGGGGGAGAGTATCCGACCCCGATAATACCCGAGAGGGAGAGTGTTCGAGCGGGAGAATTTTGATTCTGCCTTCTACCTTCTACCTTCTGATCCGGCTGTCTTCTACCTTCTACCTTCTACCTTCAGCTTTTTACCTTCTACCTTCGGTAAGTGCTTCTTGCCGAAGCCCAAATAACCCGTATTCTTTGTTATAGCTTAACTTGGATTTTTCCGAGAATTGGATTTTAAGCAAAATAGGTGCTATATTAGTTTTTCCAACACCTGATAATTTTTTTATAAAAAAACGCCAATTTATTGTATACTTGAAAATTGCGCGCAAGAAACCGTGACTTTAACTCGTGACGGTGGAAACACCGCAAAACGCCTCCGTAACACCCGTGTCATACCTTTGGGTATTGTCAGGGGGAAAAAACAGGCAGTTAAATGAGTCAATAAAAAATTATTGCGCGGGCGTCGCCAAAAAGTAGCCACAGACTCAGCTCAATCTGAGCGAATCGAGAGTGGCTGTCTCACTCCGCCCTTAAAAATCAAGCTTTTTGCGGATCGATCCCGAAAAGGTTGTCCTTCAAAATCCCCGTGTCTTGAGACTGTCTTGAGACTAGGGTGTATCAATGAATACCTACTTCCAGCAACTGAACTATGGCAAATATTAAGTCCGCCGTCAAACGAGTCAAAATCGCCGAACGTAACCGCTTGTACAACAAATCTTACAAGTCAGCGGTCAAAACTTTGATGAAGAAGTATTTCGCTGCCGTAGACAAGTACGCCGCAGCTCCGAGCCCGGAATTAATGCAAGAAGTACAGCAGCGAATGTCTGAGGCCTACAGCAAAATTGACAAAGCTGTCAAAAAAGGTGTACTCCACCGCAACAACGGCGCTCGCAAAAAGTCCCGCTTGGCAAGAACCCTCAAGCCGCACGAAGTATCGGTAGCATCTTAAGGAAGCAGAAAGTTCGGCAACGAAGCAGTGTACAAGATTGAAGGGATGGATGTTGAGGGAAGAAGTCAAGCGTGAAGCAGTCAAGCGTGAAGCAGGAAGAAGGAAGAAAGAAGACGGAAGATTTTTCCCACACACTCTCTCCCACTCCCACTCCCAGACTCTCTCACTCCCTCCTCGCCCTATCCCACTAGGACTCTCCCGTATCACCTCTAATCTGCTTCCCCCATGCAGCTCATCGACACTCACGTTCATATCAACTTTGAGACCTACAAATCTGAGTTAGAAGCCATTCGAGAACGCTGGCGCGAAGCTGGTGTAGTTCGGCTGGTTCATTCTTGTGTAGAGCCAGAAGAGTTTGCCGGCATTCAAGCAATCGCCAATCAGTTTGCAGAAGTCTCGTTTGCGGTTGGACTCCACCCCCTAGATGCGGACAAGTGGAAAGACGAGACTGCGAGCCAGATTAGGGAATTAGCAAGTTCGGACTCTAGGGTAGTGGCGATCGGCGAAACCGGACTGGACTTTTATAAAGCTGACGATCGAGAACACCAGTTTAAAGTGTTTGAGGCACAGCTTGAAATCGCCCAGGAACTTGACAAACCAGTCATTATCCACTGTCGCGACGCCGCCGCCCCAATGGCCGAAATGCTGAGGAACTTTTGGCAAACACGCGGGCCAGTGCGCGGGGTCATGCACTGCTGGGGAGGCACACCCGAAGAAACCAAGTGGTTTTTAGACCTAGGTTTCTACATCAGTTTTAGCGGAACAGTCACCTTTAAAAAAGCCTTGCAAATACAAGAATCAGCTTGTATGGTAAATAGCGATCGCATCCTAGTCGAGACAGATTGCCCTTTTCTCGCCCCCGTACCTCAGCGGGGAAAACGCAACGAACCAGCCTACGTCTACTACGTAGCCGAGCAAGTTGCTAAATTGAGAGGAGTTTCTCTCTTAACTTTGTCCCAGCAGACAACCGAAAATGCCTGTCAGCTATTCGGCTTTTCAGTTTAGTTATAGCAGAACAGAGAAACGAGGAAAACAGGTCGATTTAGGAGCCAGCGCTCAGGACAATCCCATTTCTATCCAGCCAGAAAAACCGGATTCATCCTTTATTGGAGATTCTTTTGGCGTTGCCTGTTGCGATCGGATTTGCGTCCTATAATAAAAAGAACCGACCGATCGGGCGTTGGCTTAGTATCCGCGACTGCGATGTCGCCCACGAACTACCAACACAACGCGAGTACGCTAACCTTCGGGATCGGTCAAAACTTCACGCAATACCTCAAACTTACACATCAGAAGAAACTTGGAACCTCAGCCATTTGGCAATAGCTGTCAAGTCAATTTTAGGAGTCAAAAGTGTAGGGAATTCACCCCGAGATACCACGATATCAGAGCTAAAAGCATCTCGATCGAAACTAAAATCCGCACAAAAATACTGCGAGCCACCAGCAATAATAACCGTTGCAGCAGTTGGAAGGCGATCGAAAACATCATATAAATTCTCTCACACAATCCATCAAAAAAACGCAACAAGGTAAAAAAGCCCAGCCTTGGCGCCATGTAAAAAGCTAGAGCCACTGCGGAAAAAGGATACCCATGACCACTAAAGATTACACAGAATTCGCCTTCACCTTGCCCGACCTGATCGAAATCCAGCGGGCAAGTTTCCGCTGGTTCCTAGAAGCCGGACTGATCGAAGAACTCGACAGCTTCTCCCCGATTACCGACTACACGGGCAAGCTGGAACTCCACTTCATGGGCAAAGACTTCAAACTCAAGCGCCCGAAATACGACGTGGACGAAGCCAAGCGCAGGGACAGCACCTACTCGGTGCAAATGTACGTCCCCACCCGCCTGATTAACAAAGAAACAGGGGAAATCAAAGAACAAGAAGTCTTCATCGGCGATTTGCCCTTGATGACCGAGCGCGGCACTTTCATTATCAACGGCGCCGAACGGGTGATTGTCAACCAAATCGTGCGATCGCCAGGCGTGTACTACAAATCGGAAACCGACAAAAACGGTCGCCGTTCTTACAACGCCAGTCTGATCCCCAACCGCGGCGCTTGGCTGAAATTTGAAACAGACAAAAACGATTTAGTCTGGGTCAGAATCGACAAAACGCGCAAACTATCGGCTCAGGTTTTACTCAAAGCATTGGGACTCACAGACGGCGAAATCTACGACTCCCTGCGGCACCCGGAATACTTCCAAAAGACGATCGAGAAAGAAGGACAATTCGGCGAAGAAGAAGCTTTGATGGAGCTCTACCGCAAACTCCGTCCAGGTGAACCCCCCACCGTAGCGGGGGGCGAACAGCTCCTCAACTCGCGCTTTTTCGACCCCAAACGCTACGATTTGGGCCGAGTCGGCCGCTACAAACTCAACAAAAAATTGCGCTTGACAGTCCCGGATACCATGCGGGTGCTGACATCGCAAGATATCTTGACGGCGATCGACTACTTAATTAACCTCGAATTCGACATCGGCTCCACCGACGACATTGACCACTTAGGCAACCGTCGCGTCCGCAGTGTCGGAGAACTGCTGCAAAACCAAGTCCGAGTCGGCCTCAACCGCTTAGAACGGATTATCCGCGAAAGAATGACCGTCTCGGATGCCGACTCCCTCAGCCCCGCTTCTCTGGTCAACCCCAAACCGCTGGTAGCAGCAATCAAGGAATTCTTCGGTTCCTCCCAGCTATCGCAGTTCATGGATCAAACCAACCCTCTGGCAGAACTGACTCACAAACGTCGGCTTTCCGCCTTGGGCCCTGGAGGTCTGACTCGGGAACGCGCCGGGTTTGCAGTGCGGGACATTCACCCGTCCCACTACGGCCGGATTTGCCCGATCGAAACACCAGAAGGCCCCAACGCCGGTCTGATCGGTTCCTTGGCAACCCACGCCCGCGTCAACCCCTACGGCTTCATCGAAACTCCTTTTTATCCAGTAGAAAAAGGACGGGTGCTGCGCGACAAAGCCCCTGTTTACATGACAGCCGACGAAGAAGACGATTTGCGCGTCGCCCCCGGAGACATCAGCCTCGACGAAAACAACAACCTCTTGGGCGAAACCGTAGCCGTCCGCTACCGCCAAGAATTTACTACCACCACTCCGATGCAGGTGGACTACATGGCGATTTCGCCCGTGCAAATCGTCTCCGTCGCGACATCGTTGATTCCGTTCTTGGAACACGACGACGCCAACCGAGCTCTGATGGGATCGAATATGCAGCGGCAAGCTGTGCCGCTACTGAAACCAGAACGGCCCCTCGTCGGTACGGGCTTGGAAGCTCAGGCCGCCCGAGATTCCGGGATGGTTGTGGTTTCCCGGATCGACGGCGAGGTGATTTACATCGACGCTACCCGGATTATTGTCAAACCCCTGGCTGTAGATGCCGAATCGAATTCCAGCGAAGAACATTTCCTGATTAAGGAATACGACGATCTCAAAGTCAAACAGCCCTCGGTTTGGAAGCAAAAATATGCTGGCTGCATCGAACACGAACTGCAAAAATATCAGCGTTCTAACCAGGATACTTGCTTAAATCAGCGTCCGCTGATTTATGAGGGCGATCGAGTCGTAGCAGGTCAAGTGCTCGCCGACGGTTCCTCCACCGAAGGGGCAGAACTCGCTCTGGGCCACAACATCCTCGTAGCTTATATGCCTTGGGAAGGCTACAACTACGAAGACGCGATGCTAATTAGCGAGCGTTTGGTGTACGAAGATGTCTACACTTCGATCCACATTGAAAAATACGAAATCGAAGCCCGCCAAACCAAACTCGGTCCCGAAGAAATCACCCGCGAAATTCCTAACGTCGGCGAAGACGCACTGCGCCAGCTAGACGAACAAGGAATTATCCGCAAAGGAGCCTGGGTAGAAGCCAGCGACATCCTAGTCGGCAAAGTCACCCCCAAAGGCGAATCCGACCAACCGCCGGAAGAAAAACTGCTGAGGGCAATCTTCGGCGAAAAAGCCCGCGACGTGCGCGACAATTCCCTCCGCGTCCCTAACGGCGAAAAAGGTCGCGTGGTGGACGTGCGGGTGTTTACTCGGGAACAGGGCGACGAACTGCCCCCCGGCGCCAACATGGTCGTCCGCGTCTACGTAGCTCAAAAGCGGAAGATTCAAGTCGGCGACAAAATGGCCGGCCGCCACGGGAATAAGGGTATTGTGTCCCGGATTCTGCCGATGGAGGATATGCCTTATTTGCCCGACGGGACTCCCGTTGACATAGTGCTCAATCCCTTGGGCGTACCGTCGCGGATGAACGTGGGTCAGATTTTTGAGTGCTTGCTGGGATGGGCGGGCGAAAATCTGTCGATGCGGTTCAAGATGGTGCCTTTTGATGAAATGCACGGCGCTGAAAAGTCGCGCGAAACCGTACACGGCAAGCTACAGGAGGCACGCGAAAAAACCGGCAAGCCTTGGGTGTTTAATGAAAAGCACCCCGGCAAGACTATTGTCTACGATGGCCGAACTGGGGAACCGTTCGATCGCCCGATCACAGTCGGCATCGCCTATATGCTGAAGCTGGTTCACTTGGTAGACGATAAGATCCACGCCCGTAGCACAGGCCCTTACTCGCTGGTAACGCAGCAGCCTTTGGGCGGCAAAGCGCAGCAGGGGGGTCAGCGGTTCGGAGAAATGGAAGTCTGGGCTCTGGAAGCGTTCGGCGCAGCTTATACTTTGCAAGAGTTGCTGACTGTGAAGTCGGACGATATGCAGGGGCGGAATGAAGCGCTGAATGCGATCGTCAAAGGCAAAGCTATTCCGCGCCCCGGTACGCCGGAATCTTTCAAGGTGCTGATGCGGGAGTTGCAGTCTTTGTGCTTGGATATTGCCGTGCACAAGGTGAATACGTCCGACGAGGGCAGCGAGCACGTTGAGGTGGATTTGATGGCAGATGCTGGGGGCAAGCGATCGCCCTCCCGGCCTACTTACGAATCGCTTTCTCGTGACGAACTTGACGAGGATTAGGCATTAAAGATTAAAGATTAAAGATTTTTTGATTGCATTCAATTCTTTAATCTTTAATCGATAATCTCAAATTAAAATGCCTCAGCAGTGGTACGAACACTGGTGAGGCGAATCAACGCTCTTAAGAGGAGAGACGCTGACGTGACTATTGTAACAGTTGTCCCAGGAATTCAAGGAGAAGTTGACCGGGCGACAGGCTGTATTAACTGGCAAGGGAGCAAGCTGAAAAATGGTTACGGGCGCAAGTGGATCGAGGGGAAAACGGTATTAGTCCACCGATTAGTGCTCGAATCAAAGATACCAGGATTTCTAGATTCCGGTTATTTTGCTTGCCATATCTGCGACAATCCAAGCTGCATAAACCCAGCACATCTCGTAGCTGGAACTGCGGCTGAGAATACGCAGCAGATGATGGGGCGCGATCGCAAAACTCCCAGACGCAAAAGTATTCCGGGTATTGGCCAACTCTCGATCGAACAACTGCGGGAAATTCAGCGTAAATATTTAGCTGGAACCATCAAAAGCCACCTAATAAAAGAGTATGGCGTACAGTATGACACTATTACTAAGATACTTCAGGCAAAAATTCCCCATAACTTCACTACAGTTCCCCCCGGTTTTGTAGGAGAAATTCAAGACAGCGGCTGCATAATTTTTCAAGGGGCAAAGGATGGTCAAGGTGGTTATGGCAGGTACTTTAAAAATGGGAAATCCCAATCAGTTACTCGTGCTGTTTTAGCAGACAAATTACGATGTGAAGTTCCCACTTCAATGGATGCTTGTCATACCTGCGATAATCCCAGTTGTATTAATCCAGAACACCTTTGGGGTGGAACTCGCACTCAAAATTTATTAGATGCTTCTAAGAAAGGACGCACTCAAGGCAAAAGTCATCCCCTTTCCAATGCCAAATTAGACTGGGAAAAGGTGCGAGAAATTAGGCAAAAACTAGCAGAAGGAGAGAGAGTGAAGGATATAGCTCAAGAATACAGTGTTGGTCGCAAAACCATACACGATATTAAGTATCACGTCACTTGGAAGGAAGCAGGCGAAGAGGTTCCAGTTCCTCGCATGGGCGGATATCTCGATCGCAAATTGACTTTCGAGCAAGCTCTTGAGGTACGAAAAAGAATTAGAGGTAGAGAATCAATCTCTAAAATCGCTGATGACTTTGGAGTATCGTCAAGTGTCATCTCTGATATTAAAAATCACGTCACATATAGAGGAGTATAACATTGATTTAAGCCGTGAAACAAGCAACCAAAAAAGATAAACAACCACAAATAATCGACTGTAAATTATTAATTGGAGTCAAGAATGGCTAAAATAGAACAACGCTTTGATTACGTAAAGATTGGGTTAGCTTCACCAGAAAGAATTCGACAGTGGGGAGAGAGAACTTTACCCAACGGTCAGATTACTGGAGAGGTGACAAAACCGGAGACCATAAATTATCGCACGTTAAAACCTGAAATGGATGGCTTGTTTTGCGAGCGCATTTTTGGGCCTGCAAAAGATTGGGAATGTCATTGTGGCAAGTACAAACGAGTTCGCCATAGAGGCATTGTTTGCGAAAGATGTGGTGTTGAAGTCACTGAATCTCGCGTCCGCCGTCACCGGATGGGATTTATCAAATTAGCAGCTCCAGTAGCTCACGTTTGGTATCTCAAAGGCATCCCGAGTTACATGGCAATTTTGTTAGATATGCCGCTGCGAGATGTCGAACAAATCGTGTATTTCAATGCCTACGTTGTCCTCAATGCAGGTAATGCAGAGAAGCTGCAATACAAGCAATTGCTCACGGAAGATGCTTGGCTGGAAATAGAAGACGAACTTTACAGCGAAGATTCCACACTCACAGGTGTAGAAGTGGGGATTGGTGCTGAAGCTTTGCAAGTTTTGCTGCAAAATATTCCGCTAGAAACTGAAGCGGAAAAGCTGCGGGAAGATATTGCTAATGCTAAAGGTCAAAAACGGGCGAAGTTAATTAAACGTTTGCGGGTAATTGACAACTTCATCGCTACGGGATCTCAACCCGATTGGATGGTGCTCAATGTGATTCCGGTGATTCCCCCCGACTTGCGACCGATGGTACAGCTAGACGGCGGGCGTTTTGCAACGAGCGACCTCAACGATCTTTATCGGAGAGTCATCAACCGCAATAACCGCTTGGCCAGACTCCAAGAAATTCTGGCACCGGAGATTATCATCCGCAACGAAAAGCGGATGCTGCAAGAAGCTGTGGATGCGCTGATTGACAACGGTCGCCGGGGTCGGACAGTGGTTGGCGCAAACAACCGCCCGCTGAAGTCGCTGTCGGACATCATTGAAGGGAAACAAGGTCGCTTCCGGCAAAACTTGCTGGGGAAACGGGTTGACTACTCCGGGCGTTCGGTGATTGTGGTGGGGCCGAAACTGAAAATTCATCAGTGCGGTTTGCCGAGGGAAATGGCGATCGAACTTTTCCAGCCTTTCGTCATCCACCGCCTGATCCGCCAAGGATTGGTCAACAACATCAAAGCTGCCAAAAAACTGATCCAGCGCAACGATCCGAGTGTTTGGGACGTGCTTCAGGAGGTGATTGAAGGACACCCGGTAATGCTAAACCGGGCGCCGACCCTCCACCGTTTGGGGATTCAAGCCTTTGAGCCGATTTTGGTGGACGGGAGGGCAATTCAGCTTCACCCGCTAGTCTGTCCGGCTTTTAACGCTGACTTTGACGGCGACCAAATGGCCGTGCACGTGCCTTTGTCTCTGGAATCTCAGGCCGAAGCGCGCTTGCTGATGCTGGCTTCTAACAACATTATGTCGCCGGCAACCGGAAGACCGATCGTTACTCCTTCTCAAGATATGGTGCTCGGTTGCTATTACTTGACAGCCGAAAATCCTGACGCTCAAAAAGGCGCCGGTCACTATTTCTCCAACCTTACCGACGCGGTTGTAGCTTACGAACAAGGAGTCGTTGACTTGCACTCATACGTGTGGGTGAGGTTTCAAGGCGCTATCGAAAACACTGAACCGGAGGGCGAACCGCTGAAGGTGGAACGCTCTACCGACGGTATAGTGACGAAAGAATACAAGTTCCGCCGGGTTCGGGAAGACGGAGAGGGCAAGGTGATCAATCAGTTCATTCGCACTACTCCGGGCAGGATTATCTATCACCAAACCATCGAATCGGTAATTAACAATTAGAAATTGGGAATGGGTAACAGGTAATGGGTAATAACTGGTCAATAATTGCTAAAAAATAAGAGCGATCGAAGACGGAAAAATTACCCATTACTACTTACCACTACTTCGGAGACGCGGTTCCTAATCGAAGTCGAAGGGCAGTAAAAGTTACTAATTACCAAGTAAGTAGGTAGGTGCAAGTAAACTTTATTATGGGAAGGGCAGGTGAGTGCATTCATCTCCTAGCTTAGCTCTCTTCCTTATACGCTAAACTCACCCTACAAAATGCTTGTTGTTTTTTCCCGCTACTCTACTTACCAATTACCAATTACCAATACTTTGGCTACGCGGTTCCTAAATCATTCGGATTCGCTCAGCGGAACCGAAGTCGAACGGCAGTAAAAGTTACCAATTACCAATTACCAATTACCACTACTCCGAAAAATGACAGAAAATAAGGAAATAGTTTTTCGCAATAGAGTTGTTGACAAAGGTCAGCTCAAAAAATTAATCTCTTGGTCTTTCATGCACTACGGAACGGCCCGTACAGCGCAAATGGCCGATAAACTCAAAGACTTGGGTTTCCGCTTTGCGACACGAGCGGGAGTTTCGATTAGCGTAGACGATTTGCAAGTGCCCCCGTCAAAACGATCGCTCCTAGATGCAGCCGAAGAAGAAATCCGCATCACAGAACAAAAATATACCAGAGGCGAAATCACCGAAGTCGAACGCTTCCAAAAAGTAATCGATACCTGGAACAGCACATCAGAAGACCTCAAAGACGAAGTAGTCAAAAACTTCCGAGCCACAGACCCCCTAAACTCGGTCTACATGATGGCATTCTCCGGGGCGCGGGGAAACATTTCTCAAGTGCGGCAGCTAGTCGGAATGCGCGGATTGATGGCTGACCCCCAAGGAGAAATCATCGACTTGCCAATTAAAACCAACTTCCGCGAAGGACTCACCGTTACCGAATACATTATTTCCTCCTACGGAGCGCGCAAAGGCTTGGTAGATACAGCCTTGCGGACGGCAGACTCTGGCTATTTGACTCGCCGGTTGGTGGATGTGTCCCAAGACGTAATTGTGCGGGAAGTAGACTGCGGCACCCAGCGGGGAATTCGAGTGCGGCCGATGACGGACGGAGCAACAGTGCTGATTCCCCTGAAGGACAGGCTGCTGGGGCGCGTTTTCGCCCGAGATGTGGTCCACCCCAAAACCGGGGAACTCGTGGCTTACGGCAACGAAAAAGCCGTCCGAAATCAGCCAATTACCGAGGAGTTGGCGGGGGAAATTGGTAAATCTGGAGTGGCAGAGGTGTATTTACGATCGCCCCTGACTTGCGAATCTACCCGATCGGTTTGTCAGCACTGCTATGGCTGGAGTCTCGCCCACTTGAAAATGGTGGACATGGGAGAAGCCATCGGCATTATTGCAGCTCAGTCGATCGGGGAACCGGGAACCCAGCTCACCATGCGTACCTTCCACACCGGCGGCGTATTCACCGGAGAAGTCGCTAAACAAGAACGCGCACCCTTCCCGGGCGTAGTGAAATTCAAGAACTTGCGTACTCGCTCGTTCCGCACCAGACACGGCGAAGAAGCACTGGTAGCCGAAAACAACGGCAAACTTGTATTTGAGGGCGACGGATTTGAAGAAGGGAAATCTGGCGCAAAAAATCAAAAGCTGAAAATCGAATTGGCGATCGTCCAGGGTTCTACTCTGATGGTCAAAGACGGACAGCGCGCCATTCCCGGTCAAGTTTTGGCAGAAGTGCCGATCGTCGGTCGCGCCGCCCGCAAAACTACGGAAAAAGTGACTACAGACGTGGCTTCCGACTTAGCCGGAGAAGCCAAATTTGCTGATTTGGTGCCAGAAGAAAAAACCGACCGCCAAGGGAACACAACCCGCACAGCAAGCAAAGGCGGACTGATTTGGATTCTCTCAGGAGAAGTCTACAACTTGCCCCCCGGCGCCGAACCAGCAGTGAAAAATGGCGATCGAATTCCGGCCGAAAGCGTAATTGCCGAAACCAAACTCATCTCTGAACACGGTGGCGTAGTCCGCATCGCTGACCCGAGAGAAATCGAAATTATCACCGCCCAAGTCCTGCTCGACCAAGCAGTCGTGCGGGCAGAAAGCGCAGGCGGCCGCGACCACTACACCATCGAAACATCTTCTAAGCAGCGGTTTTCCTTGAAGACGGCTCCTGGGAGCAAAGTGATTAACGGGGAAGTCGTCGCCGAACTGCTCGACGACAGCTACCGCACAGCTACAGGGGGCATTGTCAAGTACGGGGGGGTGGAAGTCCACAAGCGCGGCAAAGCTAAACTTGGCTACGAAGTCGTGAAGGGGGGGACTCTGCTCTGGATACCGGAAGAGTGCCACGAGGTAAATAAAGATATTTCATTGCTGCTGGTGGAAGATGGCCAGTACGTTGAGGCCGGTACTGAGGTGGTTAAGGATATTTTCTGCCAAACCAGCGGGGCAGTGGAAATCACTCAGAAAAATGACATCCTCCGGGAAATTGTGATCAAACCGGGCACACTCCATGTAGTTGACCGCCCGCCACTAACATTTGGGGAAGGTCAAATCGTCAACGCCGGTGAAGAAATTTTCCCAGGCTTGGTTGCCGAAGAGTTGGGCTATGCGGAGTATATCGAAACTCCCGAGGGCCCGGCTTTGCTGCTGCGGCCTGTGGTGGAGTTTCCGGTGCCGGATAAGCCACCTGTGCCTTCTCAGACGGCGCTGAATGAGTCGATCTCTTTGAAAGCGGTGCAGCGACTTCCTTATAAGGATGGGGAGCGCGTCAAATCTGTCGAGGGATTGGAACTGCTGCGGACTCAGCTTATTTTGGAAATTGGTTCGGGAGCTCCGCAACTGGCGGCGGATATCGAGCTGCTGCCGGATGAGGAGGATGCTACGGCTTTTGGGGCGGACGGTTCGGGACCGGCTTGGGGTTCGCCTGAAGACGTTAGTGCGTCGCAAGAGTTGGCGATGACTGTGGCCGATGGGGGCGATCGAGCTTCCAAGACTTTCCGCTTGCAGCTAGTCATTTTGGAATCGCTGGTGATTCGGCGGGATGTGTCTGCCGATCCGACTCAGGGCAGCACTCACACGCGGCTGTTGGTCGAAGATGGGCAGTCGATCGCACCCGGGGCAGTAGTCGCCCGCACAGAGATTCTCTGCAAAGAAGCGGGTATCGTTCGCGGCATCCGTGAGGGGCATGGCGAACCAGTGCGCCGACTGTTGGTGATGCGAGATGCGGATTCTATTTCGATCTCTGTGGCGGGTACGCCGGATGTGAGTCCGGGTCAACTGCTGGTGGCTGGTACCGAAATAGCTCCGGGGGTTGTTCTCGAAGAGTCCGGCCAAGTTGTGAAGGTTGTACCTGCGTCGGAGACAGAATCGGCGAAACTCTTGCTCAGGGTGGCTCGTCCTTACCGGGTTTCGGCAGGTGCGGTGCTGCACGTAGACGACGGTGACTTGGTGCAGCGGGGTGACAATTTGGTGATTCTGGTGTTTGAGCGGGCAAAGACTGGGGATATCATTCAAGGTTTGCCACGGATTGAGGAACTTCTTGAAGGGCGGAAGCCGAAGGAAGCTTGTATTTTAGCCAAGCGGCCGGGGACGGCTCGCGTGGTTACGGATGACGATGTTGTGGAACTTGCGGTGATTGAGGATGATGGCCGGATTGAGGAGTATCCTTTGTTGCCTGGTCAAAACCCGATCGTTTCCGACGGACAGCGCGTAGGCGTCGCCGAAGCTTTGACCGACGGGCCTGCTAACCCTCACGAAATTCTGGAGGTGTTCTTCCACGTGCTCAAGGAGCGGCAGTCTACTTTTGAGGCTGCTTTGGAGAGTTTCCAACAGGTGCAGACGTTTTTGGTGAATGAGGTGCAGTCGGTTTATCAGTCTCAGGGCGTGGATATTTCTGATAAGCACATCGAGGTCATCGTCCGCCAGATGACCAACAAAGTCAGGATGGAAGATGGCGGCGATACTACTATGCTCCCGGGCGAGTTGGTAGAATTGCGGCAGGTTGAGCAGGTAAATGAGGCGATGTCAATTACTGGTGGAGCGCCGGCGGATTATACTCCGGTGTTGCTGGGGATTACTAAGGCTTCGCTGAATACTGATAGCTTTATTTCCGCTGCTTCGTTCCAGGAGACTACGCGGGTGTTGACTGAGGCTGCGATCGAAGGTAAGTCTGACTGGCTGCGGGGACTGAAGGAAAATGTGATTATCGGCCGCCTGATTCCTGCGGGTACTGGGTTCAATGCCTATGAGGATGCTGGGGTCCAGGATGCGGGTTTTGATGGTGCTGTGTTTGATGACGACATCCACGATTTACAGGAGGATGTGGTACTTGATGACCGTACGGCGCGTCGCGCGTATACCATCGAGAGCGGTTTTGAGATCGGGCGCGGGTCTGATCTTGAGGCTGATGAGGATTTTGAGGAAGTTGAGGTTGATGAGGACGAGTTTGTCGCTGAGACTGATGATGATGCCTTAGGACCTGATGGTGACGATGATGATGATATCGGTTTTGACTTCGACGAGGACGAAGACTAATCATAGTTTTGAGCTTGCATGAAGGAGTGAACAGCGTTGTGTTCGCTGAGGATAAGTTGCTTCCTCGCCACAACGCACACTCCGATTTCATGAGTTAAAAAAGCTCAAATTTTTCCTCACAAATTCCAAGTCCGAACTCATAGTATTGTGCTATGGGACATCGAAAGGAAGAAGGAAGAAGGAAGATTTAGAGTTCAAGAAAACCTTGTAATTCTAGAGTTTTAATTGTTTGTTGGTTCACACAAACAATTCTTTCTTCCTGCTTCCTTTTTCCTTCTTCCTTCTTATTCCTTCTGCATATATGGTTCACTCAATCAGGCAGCAAAGCCTTGATTTGATTAACAAACTCTTGATGGTCTACCACAGGTTTAGAGATGTAACCGTCGGCACCGCTTTGATCTAGAAATGTTTCTTTATCACCAGCCATCGCGTGAGCAGTTACCAAAATAATCGGCAGCGAGGCCGTTTGCGGGTCAGCTTTAAGCAGTTGAGTAATCTTAATGCCGTCAACAGATTTGCCCTGGTACACGCTGCGCGAAAGAGACACATCCATTAAAATCAAATCAGCTTCGCCGTTGGCAGCAATCTGCATCACCTCTTCAACATTTTCCGTGTGCTTCACGGCTAAGCCCCCCCGCTTAGTCAGAATTTTGGAAAAAACCCGAGCATTAACCAAATCGTCCTCTACAATCAGAACGGTTTTCATAAATAAATATGGGAAGTATAGAAACTTTGTGACTTTAGTCCAAAGAGGAACACGACACGGGGACTACATTCCCCGTCAAAAATGCAGAGTTTTTAGCGCCATCAGCCGGGAACCCTGCAAAACCCGTATGTATATCCTTGAGCCACTAGCTGTGAGACGGTGTACAGATGCCTAGAAGCATCCAGTACCATCATTTAGACTACTACACACAGACAGTTTAGTTCTTTTTTATAACTCGACCTGACACTGGTGAGAGTCTCAAGATTCTCAGGTAGCAGGTTTCTAGTACAATCCAGGACGCATGGACGACGCCTCGCAACCGGGTTTTCGAGCGTTTCGGCGGGCTATAACGAACTATTGCTATGAAAAAACCCGGTTTCTGACTACCCGTGCGTCCTGGACTATAGTATCCTCTATTTCGGTCAAGCCTCCGGCTTCTACCATTTTAGATTTTAGATTTTAGATTTTAGATTTTAGATGGGAACTGATTGACTGGATATGGGTTTGGATCGCGGATCTACAGTTGCATTATTTTTTAAACTGGTATTAGATTCGGGAATGTGTGATAATTATTTTCCTTCTTCCTCATTAGAATCAAGCCATGTTTATTCACATACTCCCGTCGCCACAGCATTCGGAGTAGCAAATCTAGCGGGGCTTGTTGGAGATGCCTAATTCTCAGTTTTAACCCCTCAAAACGGCTTAAAATATCGACGCTTCCGTTCCTCAAGGGGATGTCAGACTAGGAGATATCGCCAGGAGAGCTTTTGACTGATAAATTCATCAATATCGGTATTTTTGACACTCTCAGCGAGTCACGGCCACGCTCTATGATTGAATAAAGCCAAAACTTGGACTTCACTCATAGTCCTGTCGCCTCTACACAATCAGAACAAGTACCAGTACCAGAGGTATTCAACTTCCGCTTACTTTTCTTTTTTAATAGTTTCGGAGTCCCTCACGCTTGCCAAAATACGGTAAGCTCGATCTTCTACCATTGCTGCTCGATCCCGGCTACGGCTGTACCGAGACCAGCTCAATCTGAGGTTTCTCCTGAATAGAATATTTCTTCGTGTAGATGGTTATTCCTAATTGCAATTAAATTCTATCATAGATTGACGGGGACTCAAGTTCCTCGTGACGCTTTCCTAGGAAGAGCTACAGCCTCACTACGTTCTGAGTTTCTGGCATTCCGTGTTCTCCTGTGAATCCACCTTCTCACGGCAGAAGGTAAATAGACAGGTAGGCGCAAATGAAGGCAACATAGAGGTTAGGGTAAGAGTGGAGAGTAAGAGGCAAGTGTTGCCCGTCTTCGGGACTCTGATTCTGCTTTCACAAGTTAAGTTTATTTTTATTCTTCAACTGGGCGGTTGGGTCGAACTTTCGGTTCGCCTGCAGCAAAGGCTTTTCAATCGAGACAGGCAACCTCGGCATTATTGACAGAGGCTGTTTTCACTCAGGAATTAACGGACACAAGGACTCATGGCTAAACAACTCAACCTACTTTCCGGGCAAGTAATTTCTACGCCTCTGCACGCCGAGATGCAGCAATCGTACCTCGAATATGCCATGAGTGTGATCGTCGGGCGAGCTTTGCCTGATGTCCGCGACGGTTTAAAACCAGTTCACCGTCGAATTTTATATGCGATGCACGAACTCGGTCTGACGCCAGACCGACCTTACCGTAAGTGCGCCCGGGTAGTTGGAGATGTTTTGGGAAAATATCACCCCCACGGCGACCAATCAGTTTACGACGCTCTGGTACGCATGGTTCAGGAGTTTTCAAGCCGCTATCCTTTACTGGCGGGTCACGGCAATTTCGGTTCGGTTGACAACGATCCGGCGGCTGCTATGCGCTATACGGAAACGAGGCTAGCGCCGATCGCCCACGAAGCTATGCTAACCCAAGTCGGCGAGGCAACTGTTGATTTTACTGGTAACTTTGACAATTCGCAGCAGGAACCGACGGCGCTGCCTGCTCAGTTGCCGTTTCTGTTACTCAACGGCTGTACGGGCATTGCTGTGGGGATGGCAACTAATATCCCGCCGCACAATTTGGGGGAGGTGGTAGACGGTTTAATTGCTTTGATTGAAAACCCTGAACTATCGGACGAGAAGTTGATAGAACTGATTCCGGGCCCGGATTTTCCAACCGGAGGGGAAATCGTCTCTACAGAGGGCATTGTTGACGCCTACACTAAGGGTCGAGGCAGCATTGCGGTCAGGGGTGTGGCAGGGGTGGAAGAGGTGCCAGGTAATCGCAAGGTGCGTACTAAAACGGCGATCGTGGTGACGGAGTTTCCGTTTCAGGTAAATAAGGCGGCTTGGATTGAAAAGGTGGCGGAGTTGGTCAATGCTGGCCGCCTCGACGGTATTTCTGATTTGCGTGACGAGAGCGATCGCGAAGGCATTCGAGTGGTGATTGAACTCAAGCGGGAATTTACCCCTGAAGCGGTTCTCGCCCGCCTTTACCAACAAACTGACCTGCAAACAAATTTTGGGGCGATTTTGCTAGCAATTGTCAACGGTCAACCCCGACAGTTGACGCTGAGACAATTGTTGCAGGAATTTCTGGATTTCCGGGAAGTGACTCTTACCCGCCGCTACAATTACGAGTTGCAAGCAGCAGAACGCCGCTGTCATATTGTCCAAGGCTTAATGTTGGCTTTGACAAATCTCGACACAGCGATCGACATTCTCAGAAATTCTCCTGACGGCTCTACTGCTAAGCAAACTTTACAAGTTCGCCTCAATTTGAGCGAAAGCCAAGCTGATGCGATTTTGGCGATGCCTATGCGTAGGCTGACTGGTTTGGAAAGGCAAAATTTGCAGTCTGAGTTTGATGAGTTGATGGCTAATATTCAAGAATTGCAGCGGTTGTTGAGCGACAGGCGTGAACTTTTGAAGGCTTTAAAGAAGGAATTTCGATCGCTCAAACGCAAGTACGCTGACCCCCGCCGCACTAAATTCGCCAATGGAACTGCACGCGCAGCAAACACCGAATCACAATTTGCTGGTAAGAAAAATTCTGGGGTGAAGCAGTTGTCGCCGGCAACAATTCAGCCTAACTTATTGCCCGTTCTAGAGGCAGAGGAAACTATAGTTGAATTTTCGCACAAGCAGTACGTGCGGCGCTTGCCGCCTGGGGAAAAGCCACGCTCGAAAAGTCGCGAAAAATCGGTTTCAGCTTTAGAAAAAAATGAAGATTTTATTGTGACGGCAAATCTGACGAAAACAGATCGCACTTTGGTCGTCTTAACTCCTAACGGCAAAGCTTACCCGCTGAAAGTGGCCGATATTCCTAGTAGTAGCGCCAAAGACCGGGGAACGCCGATCGTTAGTTTGTTGTCGCCGAGTGCTACTAAAGAAAGTGCCGGTCGCGCTTTGTCGGAAATCACAGTTGCACACTTTATTTTGCCGGAAAATTCGGAAGCGGCGGATTTAGTAACTCTGACTCAGCAAGGGAAAATTAAGCGCTTGCCGATGCAGGAATTTGCTGATTTGACTAATCGCGGCGTTACTGTTGTTAAACTCAAGGAGGACGACCGGCTGCGCTGTGCGAGTCTGGCTAAAGTCGGCGAGCAAGTGGCGATCGCAACTTCAGGAGGTCGAGTCCTCCGGTTTGAGATTGATGATGAACAACTGCCGCCAATGGGCCGCGCGGCCCAGGGCTCTCAAGTAACCAGGTTGCGGAAGCAGGAAGAGTTGGTGGGTTGCATCACTCTCGACCCGAACGACAGTCTGGTGCTATTTTCCGAGTTGGGTTGGGCAAAACGAATGCCTGCAGGTTCTGTCAGACTTACTAACCGGGGCGAAATTGGCACTCAAGCTTTTCGTTTCTCAGAGCCTAAAGATGCTTTAGTTGGCTTGCTGCAGGCGGTTCCGGGTACGGATGTCAAACTTTTTACTAATTCAGGCCGCATGCTGCGATCGGCTATTGATGCTATAGCTTTTTGGGGGAAAGATGCTGCGGGCGATCGAGTTTTTGACCTCAATCCAGGTGAAAAAATTATCAAAGTTATCAGCAGTCAATAGTCATTGGGCATGGGGCATGGGGCATGGGGCATGGGGCATGGGGCATGGGGCATGGGGCATGGGGCATGGGGCATGGGGCATTGGGCATTAGGAATTAATCTGATTTCTGACCTCTGACTTGTGAATTCAACATCCATCCGTTAAATCATTGAAATCCCGTATACTGCTCGTTGCCGAACTTCCTCCTTCCTTGAATACCCCAATTACCAATGCCCCATGCCCCATAGCCCATGCCCAATCTAAAATCTAAAACCTAAAATTGTTTAATGGCGCAAGTTGTATTAGAAAATATCTACAAAAGTTTTCCGCTCCGCCAAGGAGAACAGGAAAAAGAAGCAAACACCGTCGCAGAAAGTGTCTCGCCTATAGCCGATCGCCCTTCGTCTAACAGCGTTTTGCGGCGCATTAACCTAACTGTCGAAGACGGGGAATTCATGGTGTTGGTGGGGCCTTCGGGCTGCGGAAAAAGCACTTTGCTGCGCTCGATCGCCGGTTTGGAAGTTTTGACGGCCGGCAATATTTGGGTTGGCGATCGGCTGGTTAACGATTTGCCTCCTAAAGACCGAGATATCGCTATGGTATTTCAAAATTATGCTCTCTATCCTCACTTAACAGTTTACGATAATCTCGCCTTTGGATTGCGGCGCTCGGAAAGGGAGAAAGAAGAAGGAAGAAGGAAGAAGGAAGAAGGAAGAAGGAAGAAGGAAGAAGGAAAAGGGAAGAAAGTAGAAGAGAGAAGGGGGGAAATACAAGGAGAAGAAGGAAGCATCCAGAATATAGAAAAAATTAGGAATAAGGTAGAAGAGGTTATTAATGATTTAGCTTCTAATTATTTTAAAAATCCTCTAAATTATCCTGTGTTTGAAGATTTTTTAGGAGGAGCTACTCGCAAGTTTCCTCCGGGTTTGCGCTATTTGTCGGAACGGGAAAAGGCTGTAGGAAAACGAGTGCGAGAGGTAGCTGAATTATTGCAAATAGAATCTCTTTTAAATCGCTTGCCAAAACAACTTTCGGGAGGGCAAAAGCAGCGGGTAGCTTTGGGTAGGGCGATGGCTAGGAATCCTGAAGTTTTTTTGATGGACGAACCGCTATCGAATCTTGATGCGAAATTGAGGGCGGAAACTCGATCGCAAATTGTGCAGTTGCAGCGACAGTTGCGAACTACAACTATTTATGTGACTCACGACCAAACTGAGGCGATGACAATGGGCGATCGAATTGCTATTATGAATAGAGGCCAGCTTCAGCAAGTAGCTCAACCTCTAGAGCTTTACAACAAGCCGGCTAATCTGTTTGTTGCTGAGTTTATCGGTTCTCCGCCGATGAATTTTTTGTTGGTGGAATTTAGCGCCCCGTTGTTGATTTCTCACCCGCAATTTCGCTTTACTTTACCCGATATTTGGGCAAAAAGTCTACAACAATATGACGGGCGAGGGCTAATTTTGGGAATTCGGCCGGAACATCTGAGTATTAACCCTCCGGCTACCAAAAATCTTTCGGTACAAGTGGAAATTGTAGAAGCTTTGGGACACGAAACTTATTTGGGGGTTTGTTTGACGGACGATCCGGCGGTGCGAATGCAAGTGCGGGTTCCTCCTGAGCGATCGATCCGAGTTGGCGAGGAGCTTTGGCTGGCCATCGCCCATGACAAAATTCACTTGTTTGACCCCGATACCGAGTTGGCTATTTTTCCTCGTTAGGTAAAATTATCAAGGTCGATCGACCGTTGTGACCGATATCGTTACTCACAAGCTTGCATTTTTATCAAGTAATGTTATATTTATTTACATAAGCCTTACACAAGTTAACGAAAGGAGTTCGCACTATGCAAGAACAAAAACGCAACGCTTGGAACTGGGGCTTCAGCGAGGGAGCCGAAAATTGGAACGGTCGTCTGGCGATGATTGGTTTCTCTGCCGCTGTCATCATCGAATTGGTTTCCGGTCAAGGCCTGCTTCACTTTTGGGGCGTGATGTAATTTTCTTCTAGTTAAGACTTTTGTGACACTGCAAAGATTGGGAGTTCCGTAACGGACTCCCTAAATTTTGGCAGCGCAATTTTGGCGGCAAATAGCCACTTGCTCCGGGCAGTTAGCTGCCCAAAACTTAACCGCTATAGCTCAAACCGGGGCGGGGGGTCTCCCCCCCAAAAAAAAGAGTGCGAATCACTCTTTTGGGTGATGCTAGCAAATTACTCTAGCGGATATATTCTTTTAAGATGCTGTTGCGGTTGGGATGGCGCAACTTTCGCAGGGCTTTAGCCTCGATTTGGCGAATCCGCTCACGAGTGACGTTAAAGATTTGACCAATTTCCTCCAAGGTCTTCATCCGTCCATCATCTAAGCCGTAACGCAGCCGCAGTACATCCCGTTCTCGGGGGCTGAGAGTATCCAAAACGCTTTCCAAGTCTTCTCTGAGCAAGTTTTTGGAGACTTGATCTTCTGGTGTTTCCCCGTCTGATTCAATAAAATCTCCCAGACGTGAGTCTTCCTCTTTGCCGATCGGAGTTTCTAAAGAGATGGGCAACTGTGCGGACTTAGCAATGAACCGCAACTTCTCGATCGTCATCTCCATGCGGGTAGCAATTTCTTCTTCCGTAGGCTTGCGACCCATTTCCTGAGACAGGAGTTTGGTAGTTTTCTTGATCCGCGAGATGGTTTCGTAAAGGTGAACCGGTAGGCGGATAGTGCGCGATTGGTCGGCGATGGCACGGGTAATGGCTTGACGTATCCACCAAGTTGCATAGGTAGAAAACTTGTAGCCTTTTTCGTGATCGAATTTTTCAGCAGCCCGGATCAGACCCAAAGAGCCTTCCTGAATCAAATCTTGGAAAGACAAACCGCGATTCATGTATTTTTTGGCGATCGACACCACCAAACGCAGGTTTGATTGCACCATTTTTTCCTTTGCCCGACGGCCGACGTGGAGTCGGTGACGGAATGCAGGAAGTGCCATATCTACAGCATTAGCCCATTCGCTGTCTTTGGGTTCGCGGTTATACTCTTCGAGCAGTTGTTCTCGAACTCGCTCTAATTCCAGCAAATCTGCAATCTTGCGCGCTAGTTCAATCTCTTCGTCAGCTCGCAGCAGTCGAATCCGACCGATTTCTTGCAGGTAAAGACGAATAGAGTCTTCAGTATAATGCTTTTTCTTTGCCTGTGCCCGACGGCGGGCTTTGGCGCCTTTGCCAGATTTAGGGTCTTCCTCAGATTGAGAGTCTAAGAATTCTTCTCGATCGTCTTCTTCGTCGATAAAGAGTTCTAACTCGCTCTCAGGTAGAACGCTTTCGGCGCCCCGAAGCAACTCGATTGTTTCCATTTCCGGTGTAATTGTGGTTTCGAGTACGGTGTTAGCCTGGATCATGCCGTCTTCCTCATGCTCCTGAATTAAAGAATAAATAACAGTGGAATAGTGTCTGTTTGTAGTTTAGACAAGTTAGCCAGTATTGACATTCCCGCAGGAAAAAATAGTGGGATTTTCGGTCTGCTAGCTGAATCTGTTACCGAAACTGCACCAGTTTTATGAGTCAAAGTTCGAGTTCGGGTTTGAAGCAGGCAGCGCATTCAATCGATCGCAGATTTTAACATCGCGGCCTTAAATTGAGCTGGCGGCTTTTTCTTTCGGAGCGAGTTACCACATCATCTGCAATACCTTGCCCAGAGAAGCAAACCATGAACTACGATCGATCTCACTTCCAAAAATACTGGCTTTTTTACTCGGTACTTCGAGTTTTTACCCGTACAAGTTTTCCGGCACGGAACCCTCTAACTTTTGTATTCGAGGTGTCGAACTTTTGATTCGCCTTGCTTTACTCGGGTTGTCGGACATGACAGTTGCGCGGCAAATTTTCGCCACCTTGGATGTTGGTCTGCTGCCTCAAATGCAACAGCAGAGGGTTGAAGCACCAAACCGGGAGAATCGGATCTTGCAAAGACCTTCCCGATTGTAGCCTTTCTCACAAAAAATGGAAGTTGTTTTCCATTGTTGGTCAAGAACTAGGAAAACTCTGTCAGCTTAGCTTGACAATACTAACTTATGTCCGGCTCTGCTAAATCCTGAGAACGGCCCGCAAAAACTTTGGCACGATCGAACGGCGCTGTTTTCTGCGTATATCTGGGTGAACGGCTGCGGCGTAGTTGGCCAGACAGTTAGCAGACAATTTTTGAGTTGCCCAAATTGGAACCAATACAATCCGTGTAGATACACCCATCATTACCCTGTTTCCCTGAATTGAATCATACGCAATCTGCGATTGAATAAAGCTCGTAGCTTTAGTTTTAAGCCGGCAACTCTGGATTAGAGACCGACTCTGACCCCCAATGAAGCGTTGCGGGTTGAGTAATGCAACAGGGGCTTTCATTGTTAAGTTAGCTCAAATCTCAGAAATTGGGTTTAATTTTGATGTTAAATCACATTAAGTTCTTAACGTCACATTCTTATTTAAGCAGTTCTACACGAGTTTGTCGCGTCAGTGGCCAAAACCACCAGGATAAATTCTACTGAGAGTTAACGCGCCGCGCAACTCTCGGCTGCGGATTTCTCTATTTTTTTTTGCTTTCGGTTCGCACTTGCGCGATCGCACATACTCACAAACAACACAATTTGCCATCTCCCGGAAGTATAACTTCATGATTCCTTTAAATATATCGTGACAGTATGAAGATCCGATAAAGCCCCTCAATCAATTTTAGGTAGCATTCCCGAATTGTCTTGATAATTTCAAGCAGACGAAACAAAAGCCACAGCGGGCGTTGCTGCAACAGTCGGCCGACGATAACTCTGCCAGGGAAGAAAAATTTACCCAGTTAGCGATGTGCTTGTTATTGTTAGAGAAGGCATAAGCTGCTGGATGCACTTAAAGCAGTGGAACGGTAGGACGTTGGTGCGATGCTCAAAATTTTGTTATTATTTACAGCGTGTCATCAGAAAGCACAGAGCCTTGCTTTATCCTCTACTCGGGTTTAAATTGTGTGGCTTGACCTTTAGGGGATGAAGCTATCAAGAAAAATTTCAGATCCGTGTCTATATAGACAACCCAACGAAGGTTTATTAGAAAGAATTCACCTTCTTGAGAGAAAGATTTAGTAATTAATCTGGCCGATATTACGATCTCTTTATAGCGCCTGTTTGTAGTCAGGACTTCAGTTTTTTGTATATTTGTGAATAAGCACTAAAGTCCTGACTGCGAACTTAATGTAACCGCGAGACAAATTACTGCTGATTCCGCAGGCGAGGGTTCACAAACTCGTTTAATCCTTCCCCCACCAAAGACAGTCCCACCACCATTAAAGTCATCGCCAAACCGGGAAACAAAGCCGTCCACCAAATGCCAGTAGGTAGCGCATCTAAAGCTAAACGCAAGTCGTGTCCCCATTCGGGAGTTGCTTCGGGAAGCCCTAATCCGAGAAATCCCAAACCTCCTAATGTTAATATTGCATCGGCAGCGTTGAGCGCAAACAGCACAGGTACGCTCTGAATCACATTCAGAAACAGGTAGCGCGAAAGCACTGTCCAAGTGTCAGCACCCATTGCTCGCGCGGCTTCGACAAATAATTCTGTTTTGACGCTGACGGTGTGATTCCTGACGACGCGGTAGTATTGAGGGATGTAGGAAATGCTCAGGGCGATCGCAGCATTCAAAACTCCTTTTCCCACTACAAATGCTAGCGTCAAAGAAAGCAGCAGCCCCGGCAAAGTATAAATTGTATCCATTAAAAATAACAACACTCGATCGAGCTTACCGCCCAAATAACCGCTAACCAAACCCAGCGGCACACCGATAAACAAACTCAAAGCAGTGGCTAAAATCACCACTTGCCAAGCCGCGCGAGAAGCAAACAGCGTGCGGGAAAACACATCGTAGCCGCTGCGGCTAGTACCAAACCAATAATTCGCCGACGGCGGTTCGTGGATGGGGTTAATCAAAGCCTCGGTAGGATTTTGCAGCCATCCCCAAGCTTGCATAGCTGGAGACAAGATGGCTACCAATACAAACACGGCAGTTATTGTCAAACCTGCCCACATCATTTTCATTGACAGGCTTGAGGGCGAGGCACTGTTGAGAAATCGCGGTAGTCGGAGGCGGCTTTGAGCCATAATGACGATCGACCTATATAAGACTTTTCGATTTTAGTAGCACTCAGGCGAAAAAACCCGGAACAGTCAAAAATCCTCTTTCTCATTCGCCCAACACTCGCGACAAACCGGGTTTTTTCGCGCGGTGCGGCTAAAAAAAAATTGGTTTATCCCCTGCACGGGACTAGCGGGCAGGGGAGAAACCGGGTTTTTGGCAGGCGGGACGCAAGTCGAGTTTAGGTTAAATCTCTCTTGGCAAACCTCAAATCTAAAATCGATCGAACTCCTACAAATTACTGGCAATTAACTCGCGGTACTGGCTTTTCGGCTTGACTCCTTTGAGCTCCGCCACCAAATCTTTGTCTTTGAAATACTGAATCGTCGGCGTACCAATCACGCCAGCATTTTCAGCAATTTCTGGATCTTCTTCGATGTCAATTTCCACGTAGTGGATTTTGCCCTCGAACTCATCTACTACTTTGCTCAAAATCGGCTTGAGGCTGTGGCAAGGGCCGCAACTCGGAGAGGCATATTTAACCACAATCAGTCGATCGCTATCGTGGAACAACTTCCGCAAAGCATAACCTCCTTCGTGGCGCGTGTCTTGGATATCAAAGTTCGCGCTGGTTTTGCGTACTTTTTGAGCTTCCGGCGCTGCGACGGGTTGCTCGGATTCCTCGGTTTGGCGGAATTCCTGAGCTAAACCATTGGACGACAGCCACCTTTCTGCCAGCATCGCCCCCATACAACCGCTACCGGCGGCGGTGATGGCTTGGCGAAACTCGTGGTCTTGTACGTCGCCGACGGCGTAAACTCCCTCAACGCTGGTTTCTACCGAACCGTGTTTGGTAACGATATAGCCTACTTCGTCGAGTTCTAACTGACCTTGGAACAGTTGAGTGTTGGGAGTGTGACCGATCGCATAAAACAATCCCTTCACCAGCAAATCGCTCTCGGCGCCGGTCTCGATATTTCTAAGCCTCACCCCGTCCATTTTGCCGCCCGCTTCGCCCAAAATATCCAGTGCTTCGGTGTTCCAGTGCACGGTAATTTTGGGATTGCTCAGCACTCGGTCTTGCATGGCTTTGCTGGCGCGCATTTGATCGCGCCGCACCAGCATATGTACGTGAGAGCCGTATTTTGTCAAATAAATAGATTCTTCCGCTGCGGTGTCGCCTGCGCCGATTACAGCTAAGTCTACTCCTTTAAAAATTGGGGTAGCGCCGTCGCAAATCGCACAGGCAGAAATGCCGTGACTCCAAAATACGTGTTCGCTAGGCAGCCCCAGCCGTTTCGCCGTCGCGCCTGTAGCGATTACTATCGTGTGGGTTTTGATTTCTCTATCTTCCGATCGCACTGTAAACGGGCGCTGGGTCAAATCCACCGAAATTACATCTTCTGTGTATAATTCGGCACCCCAGCGCACTGCTTGAGCTTTCATCCGATCCATGAGTTCCGGCCCGGTGATGCCTTCGGGAAAGCCGGGGAAGTTTTCTACTTCTGTGGTGGTCATCAGTTGACCGCCGGGGACGCCTCCGGCTTGGTAGCCTTCAAAGACTACGGGTTTCAGGTTTGCCCTCCCGGCGTAGATTGCTGCGGTGTAGCCCGCGGGCCCTGAGCCGATAATTACTAGGTTTTCTACGGTTTCGCTGGTCATAGCTATTTACTTAAACTCATAACGACTTCGTTTTACTCATTTTAGCAGGGTTCGATCGAGTTTGGTTTGATGCCATTGTGCGATCGACCATCTGTCTCTATTTTTGAGGGTCGATCGGTCTTCGGGGCAATTCCAACTACTTTAATAAGCAAAAACAATCTAAAAGTCGATTTAGTTTTAAATGTTCGATCTATTTTGACTCCTAAAATCTTAAGAAAGTCTAAAAACGACCAAAATTATTGACTTCATTCTCAATTATTTTACCTATTTACTTGCTTTGAGGCTTGTGGTACGATTTTCACAATCCAGGCGCATTATGACTAATTGAAGTTTTTGATGCTGAAAGCTTTTAAACTCGTCAAACTAACGAACTCTGCAAATGTAATAAGTACAATCGTTTATGCAAAATCTGCATTTTAGGGTTTAAGAATTGTAACGGAGATTTGGGTAAGTTTGACAAAGTACATGATTTGTGGTATAGAAAGTGCGATCGGGGGAAATTCGATCAAGCTTTTTAACCGCAGATGTGGGCGGATTAACGGGGATGAACGCGGATAAAATAGCATTGTGTATTTGTATCTGAATGGATAAAATCAAGATATTGTTTGTGTGCAGTCAGAATAAGTGGAGAAGTTTGACTGCCGAGAAAATATGCGAGAAGGTTAGTGGCTACAGCGTGCGATCGGCAGGAACGGAAAAAGGTGCAAGAATTAGAGTAACTGAGGGTCTTGTCGGTTGGGCAGATTGGATATTTGTGATGGAGAAGAAGCATGGCGATCGACTTCGCAGCAAATTTCCCGAAAGTCTCGAAGGCAAGAAAGTTATTTGCCTGCAAATCCCGGACAACTACGAATATATGGAACCGGAGTTAGTCGAGCTTTTGCAGGCGAAACTGAACCCCTATATGGAAATGCCAGATAACGAGATAAATTTTATGCAGCGAGTTTTGGAACCGGAAGTGATGGATTCCTTGGAAGAGGCGATCGAATACGATTCGATGGACTTTACTGAGGTTAATGCTGCTTTTGCTCAGAGTGCTGCGGCCTTGGGACCGGTTTTTGGAAACGTTTTGGATGCGGGGACGGGTACGGCGAGAATTCCGATCGCCCTTTGTCAACTCCGGCCAGCATGGAAATTGACTTGCATCGATTTGTCGGCAAATATGCTGAAAGTCGGGGCGGAAAATGTGGAAAAGGCGGGCGCGCGATCGCAAATTCATCTCGAATTAATTGATGCTAAGGCAATGCCTTACCCTGACAACTATTTTGACATGGTGATTTCTAACAGCATTATCCACCATTTGCCCGATCCGCTGCCTTTTTTTCAGGAAGTCAAGCGGGTGTTGAAGCCGCAGGGAGCAATTTTTTTGCGGGATTTGCTGCGACCGGAAACACCGGAAATCAGGGATAATTTAGTCAAGCTTTATGCGGGAGATTGCAACGCGCATCAGAAACAGTTATTCAGCGATTCGTTGCAAGCAGCATTTACGCTGGATGAAGTTGAGGAGATGATCCAAAATGCCGGGTTGGATGGGTTGAGGATTTATGAATCTTCAGACAGACACTGGACGGCAGAACGTGCTTGGTGCGAGTCTTTGTAGGCACGGGGCGATCGCCCGATAAAATTTTATACGCAGTATTGCACACGTTCAAGCTAAATACTTGCTCAAATCCGACCAACTGCGGAACCGACCCACGACGCTTCTATTGTCAATTCGGAAGCAGGCGAACAATAATCTAGGAATTCAGACGCTGTTTGTCAGGCATCATCGATTCATGCTTCTTTCCAAAATTGTCTAATCAATTTATTGTTTAGTCAAGATGCTTAAGCACCTTATATAAAAAATGTGCGATCGAGGTTATGCCCAAAAAGCCCGTTCCGCGACCTGAAGATGAAGAGTCGCATTTGAAGAAGCTCAGGGAAGAACTGGAGATGAGTCAGGAAGATTTGGCGCGAGAGCTTGGCGTTTCGTCGCAAACAATCAGTCGTTGGGAGTTGGGGAAGAACGTACCCACGTTGACCGTCAAGCAGATGAAAGCTTTGGAGAAATTGCTGGTCAGCATCGGCAGGTCGATCGGCGACTTGCCAGACAATCTGTGATGGAAACGACTAAACAAGCCCCGGATCAATCCGTGGGGTCGCTTTTTCCCATCTAAAATCTAAAATCCATCGGCATCTAAAATTACTCGATCACGCCCTTTGTCTTTAGCTTGATAAAGCGCGCGGTCTGCCGCTGCAAGTAGATTTTCCTGAGAAGTTGCGGGCTGAGGAAACGTGCTCGCTACCCCCAAACTCAGCGTCACGAAAGAACACACCGCTGAATTAAGGTGTTCGATTTCTAGTTCTTTTACCCAAACTCGAATTTGCTCTGCAATCCAAACAGCTATTTCAGACGAAGTGCGGGGTAAAATTACCGCAAATTCTTCACCTCCGTAACGAGCTACCAGAGTCTCCCCCGAAACTGCGCCTGCTGAGTAATTTACCGCTGCCCAAATAGCTTGGGCTACCTGCTGCAAGCAAGCATCTCCCGCCTGATGTCCGTAAGTATCGTTGTATGTCTTAAAAAAGTCAACATCGCATAAAATCAAAGATAGTTCTGCTGCTGCTTCTCCCAATTCTTGCCATTTTTTTTGTAAGAATTCGTTAAAACAGTGGCGGTTGGCAATCTGAGTTAAGCCATCTAAGTTGGCAAGGCGATACAATTCGGAATTAGCCGCTTTTAATTGAGAATTAGCTGCTTCTAACTCGGATTGCGTGAGCGATAAATTGTAATAAAGTTCGCTCATAGACCAAGTAGCTTCTTGGTGAATTTGGGATAAAGCTACCCACAGTTGATGCACATCTAAAAGTCGGTAAACTTGAGGTTCTAACTGTACAACAATCGGCTCGTAAAGCAATTCCGGTGGTCGCTGCACGGAGCGCTGAGCTGCCATGACAATTAAGGCTACTCCTGGTAAAATCAAAATATCGGTTTGAGATATTTGATACAAGGCTATAATCGGTCTGCAAGCAAATATATCTACTCCGTAAGGGCGGCTCATGCGTTCCATAAATCGCCGGCGCGATATCATCCCTAAAAATTCCCCATTTACGGTCAAGATCACTCCCGGAAGCAGCGGGTGAGATTGAAACAACCGAGCTACTTCTTTGGCGAGATAGGAGGACTCAACCTGAAAATTGAATAGAGCCAGATCCTTAAGAGTAGACTCTAAAGATAAATTTTTGGGTGATTTTTCTGGCGAGTTAGACGGCTCAATAAATTCAACAGACACAGCGCATATCCGAATAAACAATAAACCAGCAACAAAGCTAGTGTCAGCTATTAAATTATATAATTATTTATTTATTACCAGTGACCGTATTTTTTACTAGACTATTTATTTAAGCTGCGTTAGTTTCTGCCGTGCCTGCATTGCATTGATTCGTCCTCACTTAATTATAGATTTATTGAATTATTACTCTATTTTTGACTCTGGTTTTTTGCGCCGTAAAAAAAACAGTTTCTGCACGAGTCCTCAACTCATTCGCGGCGCACAAAAACTAAAAAAACCAGGTTTTTAAACCGGGGTCGAGGCTGTAACGAGGTTTCGCGTAAAAAAAACGCGGTGTCTGCCCCCGTCCTCAACTCAAAACTCAAAACTCAAAACTCCCTCACCACCCCCAAGTTCCTGGCCCTCCCTTAAACGGGCCGACAATATCTTTGGTAATCCAGCCGCCGTAAAAATCCCCTGGTTGAGATTGCACTAATTCCCCGTCCACATAACAGGCATCCATCTTGCTCGGATAAAAAGCCACATAATCTTTAATAGCTGCAAAAACCTGATTGGGATTGGGATAAAACCAAGCCGCATTTACTACTTCTTTCGACTCTACCGTCACAGTGTAATAACCGGCTTGTCCCTTCCACTCGCACCAAGAACCCCGTAAAGTTTTGTGCAAATATTCCATTTTGATGTCATCGGGGCAGATATAGTAGGCAGGAGGGTGACTTGTCTCCAATACCCGCTGAGGACAGCGCGTGTCGGCGATCGTCACTCCATTAAAAATTATCTGTACGTGTTTGGTCGATTCCTCAAGCCGAGGGGGACGCGGGTAATCCCAAACAGACTCTTCACCAGGGCCGGGCTCTATTCGATCGAAGTTCATTTGCACTATCTCCCCTGCAAAAACAACACTTAGCGACTTAGCATTACAATTTAATGTACCCTTAATCGAGTCGCTGCTTCAGAGCAAACCAGCTTTTCTCAACTCTTCGTAATATGAGTATTCGCGGTATAGATGTTTCCGACTACCAGCCCAATATCAATTGGCAAGCAGTTGCCCGGGATGGTATTGCCTTCAGTTTTGTCAAATCGACCGAGGGTGCAACGTTCGTTGCCCAAAGTTTCGCTCGCAATTGGGCTGCTATGAAAGCGGCGGGGATTCAACGCGGTGCTTACCACTTTTTTCGACCTGCAAGCAGCATTCAAGGACAAATAGATTTGTTCTTGAAAACTGTAAAACTCGAAGCGGGGGATTTGCCGCCAGTCTTGGATGTGGAAACTACAGGCGGTTTGAGTGTGGAGCAATTGTGCGATCGAGCAGCAATTTGGTTAGAAGCAGTCGAAAAAGCCACCTTGATGCGGCCGATTATCTACACGTACCCCGGTTTCTGGGACAACCTGGGGACAAAACGGTTTGCGGATTACCCGCTGTGGATTGCTCACTATACCACTGCTGAAGAACCTTGGGTTCCCGGCGGCTGGAAAACTTGGACTTTTTGGCAGTACAGCGACACCGGCAGCGTCTCCGGCGTCTCGGGCAATGTAGACACCAATATTTATGAAAGCGTCCGAGAAGGCGCCGTAAGTTATAAAGTTGCAGACATCCAGAGGGAATTAAGAATTAAAGGTTTCTATCAAGGCGCGATGGACGGTAAATTTGGAGCCACCACCACAGCGGCGCTCATCTCGTTTCAGAAATCTCAAAGTCTCAATCCAGACGGCATTGCAAGTCTCAAAACCTGGGCCGCTTTGATGCGAAAATCTCCCAAAGTAGTTGTCCCCCCTCCAGCCCCGACACCCGTGCCGCAGCCGACTCCCGCTCCCATATCAGGCGTGCGGCTGACTCAGGTATTCTCGTCTTATAAAGCTAGCGCTAGCCAAGATACTGCCTTAATTTGGCTGCAAAGTCAGGTTCCTACCTCTGTTTTAGGGGAATTTGCTCAAAAATGGCGGGCAACTCCCTTACCTCAAGACAGTAATTTGCGATTGATAGATGTGGGCAAATTTTATCGCGGTTTAGCACAACAAGACCAAGCTTTAGATTGGCTGCAAAAACAAATTTCTCCGGCTATTATTACCGAGTTTGCACAAAAATGGCGCTCTCAATCTATTGTCACTAATTCTCCGATTCGGCTGATAGATGCGTGCAAATTTTATCGGGCCGCACCCCAGCAAAACCAGGCTTTAGATTGGCTGGAAGGGCGAATTTCGCCGGCAATTCTATCGGACTTTTTTCGCAGGTGGCAGGATGCCAATCGATTATAGATTATAGATCTAAGATTTTATATTTTAGATTTACTCTACAGATGAATCTTGGGGTTTGAGATTGATTTGAGATGGGAAATCTACTCTAAAGAGGGAGGATATCATATTTGTAAAAACACTTCTTTTGGCTCGTTCCTTCTTCCTCTTTTCTTCTGCCTCCTGTCTCCAATTTCTAGCTTGGCTGAAAAAGTGAGATGCTCGATCTAAAGATGAGTCTGGGGGCGATCGATTTGAGATGTGAGCTTTTTGATTGGAGATTGGCTCCACAGATGAATCTGGGGTTGAAAGGCTCTATAATGGAAAAGCTGGCAAATCTTGCTATTTGAGAGTTGAGATTGACTCCCCATCAAAATTAGTCAACTCCTCTTCCTCTGTTCCTCTTCCTCTGTGCCCGCCTCCTCATCGGACTCTCGAACATATCTCGAACATAACAGACAATCTATCGCTTAGTTACAGCTTACTGCCATCTTTGACTCCAAGAGAATTATCTGATAAAGTTAGAGCCAATATCAAGGTTTTTTAATCTTATTAGCAAAAATCCAGGGCCGTGCCGAGTTGGTAAGCTGCGCCAAAAATAGCGCCTGCACTCCAATTACCCGCGATCGAACATTTAAAACTCAGCGGGCAGCCTGTAACAATTATATCTATGGAAATCCCCTTTAACATCACCATGTTGATGGTCATGACCGTCATCTGTGGCATCAGCGCTCAAGTTCTCGCCGCCTATCTGAAAGTTCCGGCGATCGTCTTTTTGCTGTTGTTTGGAATTTTAGCAGGTCCAGACTGCTTGGGAGTGCTGCACCCGAATCTGCTGGGCAGCGGTTTGGAAGTTATGGTATCGCTTTGCGTAGCGTTAATTCTGTTTGAAGGCGGCTTGAATTTGGAATTGCGAGATTTAGGAAAACTTTCCGGCAGCATCCGCAATTTAGTTACCGTAGGCACTTTAATTACGCTAATTGGCGGCGGAATGGCCGCACACTGGTTGGGGGAATTTCCCTGGCCGATCGCATTTTTGTATGCTTCTCTAGTAGTCGTCACAGGCCCGACAGTAATCGGCCCTTTGCTCAAACAAGTATCCGTTGACAAACAAGTCGCCGCCTTGCTAGAAGCAGAAGGCGTTTTAATCGATCCTGTCGGGGCAATTCTGGCAGTATTGGTGCTGAATATTATTTTGAACGGCAATCCTGATTTGCTGGTTTTGTTCCGAGATTTAATCGTGCGGCTTTTCGTTGGCGCAGTCGTCGGAGTTGCGGGAGGTTGGCTGCTGGGATTCATTCTCAAGCGATCGCAATTTCTCTCCGAAGACCTCAAAAACTTAGTAGTTTTAGCCGGTTTGTGGGGATTTTTCGGCTTAGCAGAAGAAATCCGCAGCGAATCGGGACTGATGGCAACAGTCCTCTCCGGCATCGTCCTCCGAGCCGCTGCTGTGCCGGAAGAAAGGCTGCTGAGGAGGTTTAAAGGTCAACTGACAGTCCTGGCTATTTCGATGCTGTTCGTGCTGCTGGCAGCCGATTTATCCCTCGCTAGTGTGGTCGCCCTCGGTTGGGGAAGTTTGTTTACAGTTTTAGCTTTAATGTGGGTAGTGCGGCCAATCAACGTTTGGCTGTGTACTTGGAACAGCGGACTGAATTGGCGGCAGAAATTATTTGTTTGTTGGGTAGCGCCGAGGGGAATTGTCTCAGCGTCGATCGCATCTTTATTTGCAATTTTGCTCACCCAGCGCGGAATCAACGGCGGCGACTCGATTAAAGCCTTAGTTTTCCTAACAATTATTATGACAGTTTTCGTCCAGGGACTAACAGCCGGAGCGATCGCTCAACTGTTGGGCATCACCTCAAAATCCGCAACCGGTGCTGCAATTGTAGGGTCAAATCCTTTGAGCAGATTAATTGCTCGCTTGTTTCAAGAACGCGGAGAATCTGTAGCAATTATTGACACCGACCCGGAAGCTTGTGCACAAGCAGAACGAGAAGGTTTGCGGGTGTTTTTGAGCAGTGCTCTCGACCACAGCGTGTTAGAAGAAGCGGGACTGGAATCGATGGGAACTTTTTTGGCAATGACTAACAACGGCGAGGTAAACTTAGTGTTAGCTCAGCGAGCGGCCGAAGAGTTTGCACCGCCGAGGGTTTTGGCAATATTCCCCAAAGATCCGCAAGCAAATACGCCGGCAAATCAGACTAAAATCAATCAAGCTTTTGTCTCCGATTTGTCGCTGAAGGATTGGAACGAATATTTGAGCGACGGCGAAGTGAAATTGGGTGAAACTGAGTTAAAAAGTGAGGGATTGCAGTTTCAGATTGCTCACTTACAAGCTTTGGTTCAAGCCGGGGAGTTAGCGCCGCTGCTACTCGAAAGGCAAGGATACTTGCAAGTAGTGTCGGCGACCCAGATTTGGCAAGCAGGCGATCGAATTATTTATTTGCTGTACGATCCGACACCGAAATTGTTGAAAAGATTGTCGGGTTCGTCTCAGTCTCGTTTGACTTTGGAAAAGCATCAGGTAGTAGAGGAAGTGCCGATTCCTTCTCCGGTTTTAGAGCCGGTTTTGGAGGAAACGGAAATAGCAAAGGATGCTGAAATTTTGCAGCCGCCAGTTGCGCGATAGGAGCAGTATCCTCGATCGATCGCTCTAATTTGGTTCAAGCGATCGCGGCTTTGCTTTCATCGGTCGACATAAAAATATTGCTCAAATTTTCTGCTGACATCAGGTAAATTGACCAGACTATAGCCGTGTTCAATTTATACTAATTCTCCAAACTCTTGCAACTATCATGAGTGTTCAGTTTCCTCAACCCTGTTTGTAAGATTTGGAGTTTAGACTAAACGGTGCTTCACGCACCCAAGCCGCTCAATCATGTAAGACAGACAAATGAGCTGCGTTGAGTGCGAATTCCGTTTCCTTGGTTCGTCTACCGTTTGACGGACAGGGTAAAATAGCTTGCCAAAAAAACTGCCTGCGATTGATTCAACAGGCAGCACCTTGACAGAAAATTGAGAATTCACCCTGGGGGGGTGACAACCCCGTTAGAAGCTAGACAAGGTAAGGCGTTGACCTACTTGTGGTAAAAAAAGATAGGCCCGTTCAAAGTACCGACGACCTATCACAAATTATGTTACCTATATTTTATCAGACGCATCTCCAGCAACACTTAACTCGTACTCAGTTTTTAGTATTAAGTATCCTGCTCAATCTACTGCAATCGGAAAGACAAGTTAAGTTGGAGCAATTAGCGCGAGTGTTTCCCTACCCGATTACCGCC